>NZ_JAZGQK010000015.1:0-120363 GCF_036422035.1 Plantactinospora sonchi | reverse complement strand
ACTACGAACGCCTACCCGACCACCACGAAGCCATCGTCTACTGGGCCGCCATCATCCAGATGAGCCGACGACAAGCCCACATGACCTACCACAAACCCCAACACCAGGTTCAGAAACAGGCTCTATAGGAAGGGGCCCTTCCTCACACCCCGGAGGGGGCGGCGCCCGCCGCGCGCCGCCCCGACACCGGCTACAGCAGCAGCATCGGCATCGGCGTCGACGTCGGGGACAGGTCAGTCCTTCATCTTCGGTCACCGTCGCGGTGTCACCCAGCCCGTCCTGAGCCAGCCGGTAGACGAAGGTGTCCGGCAGTTTGTGCGTCGCGGTGCGCTGGTAGACCACCTCGTAGCGCGGATCGAGGGTGCTGAGGAAGCCGTACCGGGGCGGGACGACGATGGTCAGCACCGCGCCGGGGCTCGCCACGTCGTTGTCCCTGACCTTGATCACCTTGGGCGTGGCCCGGTACGCGTGTGCCGAAGCCCTCGCCCTGGTTGCTCCACCAGAAGACGTCGGTGAGCCCGTCCCCGTTGAAGTCCGCCGTACCGATCTCGTTGAGCTGGATGTTGGCCGTGGTCAGCACCTCGGGTACGAAGTCGCGGAGCACCAGGATGCTGCCGTCGGCGCCGATCGGCGAGCCGTGGAACGATCCGAGGACCAGTTCCGCACGTCCGTCGCCGGCCAGGTCGACGGCCGCGCCCATGCCCGGGCAGTGTGAGACCGGCAGCGTCGCGCCCGGCGGGGTGTAGACGTGCTCCTCGACCGCGCCGGGTCCGCTCCACTGCACGCGGACCGCGCAGCGCTGCTGGTCACTCGATGATCCCAGCTCGACCCGGTCGAGCCGTCGGTCCCCGTTCAGGTCACCCCAGATCGGGTCTCCCTCGATACCGGCCTGGGCCGGTGGGGCGGCCATTGCCAGCGATCCGATCAGCACCCCGCTGACGAGCACCGCCAGACGTCGTTTCCACATGGGAGCTCCAATCCCTGGGTCGACAGACGGCTATGGGCTGGAGCCTAGGATCAGCACAACGTCAGGGCTCGATAGCTGATCGTAATGTGACAGATACTTCCCGCCACCAGGCGTGTATGGAGCCGCGTCCGGACAGGGCCGACGCGCCGGGCATTCGGTGCCGGTGGGCGCAACGGACACCCGGTGCACCCGGGTCGGCCGGAAACGGGGTCGGGACGGCCACGGGTCAACGGCCACCGGGTCAACGACCATCGGCACCGGACGGCCGGACCCGGGCGACCGACCAGGCCGACAGCACCGCGCCGACCACCCCGACCAGCACGGCCGCGCCACAGATCAGCAGGTACGGACGGCCGGACAGCGGAAACCAGACCTCGCCGCTGAACGCGTAGCCGTACCCGACCAGGGGCAGAGCCGCCGCGACGGTGCCGACCACGATCCCGCCCAGCACGATCACCAGGACCTCACCGAGCACCGCCGCCACGACCTGTCCGACGCCGGCTCCGGCAAGCCGGAGTACCGCGTACTGGTCACGCCGGCTCACCACCGCACCGACCAGCACGTTGATCGCGGCGACTCCGGCGTACCCGCCGAACAGCACGACAAAGAGATGGACGATCCAGTTGTCCCCGCTGCTCTGCCGGGCGAGCGCGGCGAGATGTCCGGCCCGGGTCGCCACGACCAGATCCGGGTCCACCGACCGGAGCGTGTCCAACCGGGCGGCCACCTCGGCCGGATCGGCGTCGGGGCGTACGGTGAGTTGGACCGAGGCGTCGAACGACTCCACCAGGTGCGGCTGGACCATCGCCCGGGACAGCAGCGCACCGACCGGATACCGCCCGGCGTCGTACACCACCGCCAGCCGGGACCGGACCGGCGTACCGTCCGGCAGCAGCACCGTGACCTGCTCACCAACCCGCCAGCCGGGGCGTTGGGCCGTGCCCCGGGCGAGCGCCAGCGAGCCGTCGTCGAAGTCGGCCCAGCGGCCCTCGACCGCCGGCAGGCGCCAGAGTTCGGCGACGGTCGCCGGCCGTACCGCCATCGCCTCGACCGACCGGTACGCCGACCCGGCGTCGGGCACCAGGATCCGCGTGTTGATCAGTCCGGAGGCCGCCGCCACCCCGGGGACCGCTGCCGCCTCCGCCTCGATCCGAGGCGACAGACCGAGCTGTTCACTGCCGGAGATCACCAGGTCCGCGCCGAGCCGCTCGGCGTAACCACGCGACCGGGCCTCGAACGTCGTCACGTCCTGGAAGACCAGCAGGCAGGCGAAGCCGACCATCAACACCAGCGGGGCACCGACCGCCGCCACCCGAGACAGGTCGGCCCGGACCTGCCGGAGGACCAGGAATCCGCCGGCCCAGCCGCGCAGCACCGGGGAGAGCAGGATCAGGGAGCCCGCGAGCAGCACCGGTCCGAAGAGCACCGAGGCGAGGATCAGCAGCGGCGCCGAGGTCAGGAACAGCACCCCCGCCACCTGCGACGCCGCGAGGTCGGCGGAGCGGGCCAGGAGCAGGCCGGCGGCGCTGCCGGCGGCCGCCAGACCCAGACAGAGCAGGCCGCCGACCAGCCGGAGCCGTCCGCCGGCCCGGGGCGGCGCGCTGACCGCCACCATCGCCGTCCCCGGCGGGGTCCGCGCCGCCCGCCAGGCCGGCAGCGTGCCGGCGAGCACCGCAACGAGTACGGCGGCGCCGATCCCGACCAGCAGCGGCACCGCGCCGACCACCAGTGTGGTGGTACGGGGCAGCAGTCCCTGGCCGACGAAGAAGTCGATCGCGATCCGGGCCAGTCCGATCCCGAGCCCGGCCCCGAGCGTCCCGCCGACCGCACCGACGAACGCGGCCTCGGCCAGCACCAGCCGCCGGATCCGGCCGGGAGTGGCGCCGACGGTACGCAGCAGCGCCAGTTCCCGGCGTCGACGCAGCACCGAAACCGTCACCGTGCTACTGATCACCAGCGCCGCGATGGCCAACGCGCTGGCCGCCATCATGCCGACGAAGGTGCTCGACCCGCCGGCGAGTTCGGCCTGTCGACGGTCCAGCGCGAGTACCCCGGCCCGGTCGTCCCCGGTCAGCACCTGCACTCCGGGAAGTGCCCGCCGGACCCGCCCGGCCAGCGCTTCCGGGTCGGCTCCACCGGCCACGGTGAGCAGCGCCAGGTAGGGCTGTCCGCCCAGCTCGACCACGGTCCCGGGGGTGAAGAACAGCGCGTGCTCGTACGTCGAGCCCGGCCAGTCGCCGATCCCCACCAGCCGGAACGACTGGCCACCCCGCCCCGTCAGCACGGTGACCCGGTCCCCGACCGCCGCGCCCGCGAGCGTGGCGGTCGCCCGGTCGACGACCAGTTCGTCCGGGCCGGCCGGGGCGCGTCCCGTCGTCAGGCCGACCGGTTCGGCCAGCGCCGTGGTCCACGGGTGGCCCCAGGAGCGCTTGCGCGCGTCGCCGATCTTCCGGTCGGCGGTCACCAGGTACGCCGGCACCGGCATCTCCACGGCGACCGAAGCGACACCCGGTATCCGGGCCAGCGCGTCGACCTGTGCCGGCCGGAGCCGGGGCTGCTCGGGCAACGGAATCGCCGGCCCGTCCTCCCGGGTCACCCGCGACGGCATCCGGACGACCAGGTCGGCTCCGCCGAGGGTCCAGGCGGTCGCCGCCCGCCCCGCCGACGCGTGCTCGGCCGAGCCGTCGAGCAGCAGCGTCGCGGAGGTCAGGGCAGCACCCGACAGCACCGCCAGCACGGCCGCCGCCACGGTCGACCATCGACGGCGCACGCTGCGCCAGGCGAGCCCGATCACGCGGCCGCCTCCAGCGCGGCGAGCCGGGACAGCAGCACGTCGGTGGTGGGCGTGGCCAGGTCGGCCACGATCGACCCGTCGCGCAGCAGCAGCACCCGGTCCGCCTGGGCGGCGGCGGCCGGATCGTGCGTCACCATCACCACCGTCTGACCGAACTCGTCGACCGCCTGACGGAGAAAGCGCAGTACCGCGCCGCCGGTACGGGAGTCCAGGCTGCCGGTCGGCTCGTCGGCGAACACCACGGCGGGCCGGTGCACCAGGGCCCGCGCCACGGCGACCCGCTGCTGCTCGCCACCGGAGAGCTGGGCCGGTAGGTGCCGGAGCCGGTCCGCCAGACCGAGCAGGGCGACGAGCCGGTCCCGCCAGGCGTGGTCCAGCCGGTGACCGCCCAGCCGCTCGACCAGGGTGATGTTCTCCTCGACGGTCAGGATGGGCACCAGGTTGAACGCCTGGAAGACAAAACCGAGGCGGTCCCGGCGCAGCCGGGTACGGGCCGTCTCGGAGAGCCGGGAGAGCGCGGTGCCGGCGAGCACCACCTCGCCGGCGGTCGGCCGGTCGAGCCCCGCCAGGCAGTGCAGCAGGGTGGACTTTCCGGAGCCGGACGGGCCCATGATGGCGGTGAACCGGCCCGCCGCGAAGTCCGTGCTGACGTCCGCCAGTGCGGTGACCGTCGTCGTGCCCTGCTGGTAGGCCCGGCTCAGTTGCCGTACCGAGATGACGGGGGTGGCCTCGTCAGGAGCCCGGGTGCCGCCCGGGCCGTTTCCGTCGCCGCGCATCCTGCCGTGGCCCTCCCACTCGACTGGTCACCGGACGAGGGTTGTTCGCCGGCCATGGTCGATGACATCAGCGAGCGGACGTCCAGACAGCCACGCTGGGGTGAGATTCGGCGGTAACGCCAGCGTTACCCCGACGTACGACCGTGCGACGCGGTCGCGGATCCGGTCGGTGCGGCGTTCGGGCCGCCGTCCCGGCCCTGCAGGTACGTCAACACCGCGTGCACCCGCCGGTCGTCGTCTCCGGTACGGGCGAGGTCGAGTTTGGCGAAGATCCCGTTCACGTGTTTCGCGACCGTCGCCCCGCTGACCGTCAACGCGGTGGCGATCGCGGTGTTCGTCCGCCCCTCGGCCATCAACGACAGCACCTCGAGTTCGCGCTCGGTGAGCCGGTCCAGCACCGACCTGTTGCGGCGTTGCCCGAGCAGGTCCCGGACCACCTCGGGATCAACCACGGAGCCGCCGCCGGCAACGTGTTCCAGCGCCCGGACGAATTCGGCGACGTCCCCCACCCGGTCCTTGAGCAGGTAGCCGACTCCGCCCCGGCCGGTGCCGAGCAGGTCCGTGGCGTACCGGTGGTTGACGTGCTGGGAGAAGACCAGGACCCGGGCGGTCGGGTCGGCGGCCCGCATTTCGAGCGCGGCGAGCAGTCCTTCGTCGGTGAAACCCGGCGGCATCCGGACGTCGACGACCGAGACGTCGGGGTCGTACGCACGGATCGCCGCCAGCAGACCCGGAGCGTCGCCGACGGTGGCGACGACCTGGTGTCCACAGCGGATCAGCAACTGGGCCAGGCCCTCCCGCAGGATGACCGAGTCCTCCGCGATCACCACTCGCACGGCAGGTCCATCCGTACCGTGGTCGGCCCGCCGGGTGGACTGCTGAGCAGCACCGTTCCCCCGTACGCCTCGATCCGGTCGACGACGCCGAGCAGTCCGCTGCCCCGCGCCGGGTCGACGCCGCCGTGGCCGTCGTCGGTGACCGTGACCGTCAGGGTCGACCGGGCGCACCGCACGACGATCCCGACCGTCGCGGCCCCGCTGTGTTTCGTCGCGTTGCCGAGGATCTCGCAGACCGCGAAGTACACGGTGGACTCGACGCCGGGAGCGGGCCGGCGAGGCAGGTCGATCGACGCCCGCACCGGAAGTGGGTACCGGTCGGCGAGTTCCTGCAGGGCCGGCCCGAGGCCCTCCTCCCGCAGCGTCGCCGGGTAGATGCCACGGACGAGGTCCCGCAGCTCACCGAGGGCGCGGCCGGCCTCCTCCTGGGCCCGGGCCGCGAGGTCCCGGGCGGCCGGCTCGGCGCCGTCGAGTTCCAGCCGGAGCAGCCCGAGGGTGAGCAGCAGTGCGGTGAGCCGTTGTTGTGCCCCGTCATGCAGGTCCCGCTCGATGCGCCGCCGTTCCAGCTCGAATTCGGTGGCGATCCGGGACCGGGACTGGGCGACCTGCCGGAGCCGGTTGCCGAGTTGTTCCTCGGAGGGTTCGACCAGGACCGACCGGGCCAGCTGGGCGCGCCCGGCCGCCACCGCCGTCAGCAGGTACAACGCGACCGCCAGGAACAGCAGGCCGATCAGGACCGCACCGACGCGGTCCCCGACCTCGCCGCCGTCCACCCCGAGCAGACGCAGGACGTCGACCTGGTCGGCCGGGTCGGTCGGCCGTCGCACCGCCGCGACCAGGATCGCGGCCGGCATTCCGAGTACGACGATCGCCAGTACGGTGTCGACCATGCCCAGTGGTAGCAGCAGCAGCCCGTAGCCGAGTTCCTTCCAGGTGACCGGCTCGGTGATCCGCACGGACGCCCAGCGGCCGGGGCCCACCCGTCCGGTACGACGGTGGGGCGACAATCGGGCCCCCCGGTCGACCCAGCCCAGCCGCCAGCGCTCGACGGCGCCGAGCGGCACCCCGGCGAGCGGGCCCAGCGGCCAGGCGCAGGCGACCCAGACCGTCGGCACGAGTGGAGAGGTCAACAGATAGCCGAGCGAGCGCCAGGGCCAGGAGGTCAAGAGCAGTCGCGCCGGGCGGCTCAGCGCCTCCCAGGGGGTGGTGGCAGCCGGCCGGGTTGGTGCTGCGGGCGCTTCCCGGGATGACGCCGATCCTCTCGCCGGGGGATCTCCTCCGGTCATGTCGGCACGCACCGCCCCACTCTAGGTGCCCGGGTCGGACGCTGGTCCGGACGTCCGCCGCACCGGTCCGGCCGGGCCGGCCAGCGCCGGTCGCGGCTGCGACGGCTCGTCGCTGTCCTCGACCGACGGCACGTCGCTGTCCTCGACCGACGGCTCGTCACGGTCCTCGGCCGTTGCCGGTGGCGGCCGGTCCAGCTCCCGCCAGACCGGCATGACAAACGGCAGCAGGGTCACCGCCAGGTACGCCGCACCGAACGCCACGGCGGCACCGGTCAACCCGAGCCCGGTCACGGCGAGGCCGCCGAGCAGCCCGCCGAGCGGGATGCCGGCCCAGGCCGCGGCCTGGGTGAGGCCGAGTACCCGGGCACGCAGCGGCGCGGGGATCCGCTCGTAGCTGACCGCGCCGAGGATCGGGTTGATCGCGGCGATCGACACCCCGGCCGCGAACGACACCAGGTAGACCGCCCAGAGTGGATCGAGGAAGGCGAGCGCGACGAACCGGGGCGCACCGGCGATCAGGAAGCCCACCGCGAAGACGGCGTGCCTCGGCACCTTCGGCGCGACGACGGTGAAGACCACGTTGCCGAGCACCGCTCCGGTGGCGAAGGTCGCGGTCAGCAGGCCGAGCGCGACCGACGAGCGCACCACCTCGGTCGCCCAGACCGGTGCGATGATCCCGCTGTACGCGGCGTCGGCCAGGTTGGTGACGAACAGCAGCAGCACGATCCCGTGGATCAGCGGTTCCCGCCGCAGGTAGTGCAGCCCGACCCGGAGCGCGGCCAGGTACGACTCTTCCGGCGCGTCCACCGCCGGCTCCGCGTCCGGCGAGCGCCGCCGCCCCGGTACGGCGAGCGCCAGCAGCCCCGCGCCGGCCACGAAGGTGGCGGCGTCGACGAGCAGCACGGTCGGGGCGTCCAGTACGGCGATCAGCACACCGGCCAGGGGTGCGCCGAGCAGGGTGGCGAGTCGCTGCAACCCGTCGTGCACGCTGGTCGCCCGGGTCATCTGCATCCCGGCCGCCTCGACCGTCTCCGGGAAGATCACCCGCTTCGCGTTGTCGCCGAAGGCGCGCAGCAGGCCGGCCACCGCCACCAGGGCGACGAGGGTGCCGAAGTGGAGCCCACCGGCCAGGTGCAGCAGCGGAACCGCCGCGACGGCGACCCCGCTGCCGAGGTCGGCGAGGATGCTGGCCCGGCGGGCGCCGATCCGGTCGATCAGCGGCCCGCCGAGGGCGCAGACCAGGACGTACGGCAGCGTCTCGGCGAACGCCACCAGGCCGGTACGGCTTGCGCTGCCGGTGCTGACCAGGGTGAACCAGGGCAGCGCGACCATGCTCATCCGACTGCCGGTCAACGACACCAGCTCGGCGGCGAGCAGCCCGACCAGCGGTCGCCGACGTCGCGTCAGCTTGCCCTCACCGTCCATCGCCGCTGTCCTCGTCAGTGGCGTCCGCGTCACCCACCCGTCCGAGGAAGGCCATGAGCTGCGCCTGGACGACGTACGGCTGGGCGTCCGCCGGGGCCGGGGTGTCCGGGTCGTCGCGCCGGTACCGGCCGAGCACCTCGTGCAGCGCGTCGTACAACTCACCGGCTTCGTCCGGGGTCAGCCGGAAGCGCCAGTCACTGAGTGTCGACTTCCCTCGCCACTCCACCGGGACGTCGACGATCTCGTTGAGCCAGCGGTCGACCCGCTCGGCGTAGAGCGCCCCGACGGCACGCATGTAGGTCTCGGTGTCCTCCGCGGCGGCCCGCCCGACGTCGCCCTCCAGGACGGTGCCCCGGTGCACCGCCCGCCACCAGCGCTCCCGGCCGGAACCGCGACCCGTCTCCTCGGCGACGAAGCCGTACTGGGCGAGTTGCCGCAGGTGGTAGCTGGTAGTGCCGGTGGACTGCCGGAGCCGCTGGGCGAGCGTCGTGGCGGTGGCCGGCCCCTCCTCCCGGAGCAGGTTGAGCATCCGCACCCGCAGCGGGTGCGCGAGCCCTCGAAGCGACGTCGAATCGAGCCGCACCTCATCCCTAGACATGTTTGCAAAGATATCCTTGCAAAGACTTCTTTGCAATCTCGTGTCGATGTCTCCCGCCGACCAGGCCCGCTCAGGCTCAGCAGGCCCGCTCAGGAGTCAGCTCAGGCGGGGTCGCCGTGCCAGGAACGCCACAGCGCGGCGTACGACCCACCGGCCGCGACCAGCTCGGCGTGTGGCCCCAGCTCGGTGATCCGGCCGTCCTCGACCACCGCCACCCGGTCGGCGTCGTGTGCCGAGTGCAGCCGGTGCGCGATCGCGACCACGGTACGGCCACGCAGCACCGCCGCCAGCGACCGCTCCAGATGCCGGGCGGCCCGGGGGTCGAGCAGCGACGTCGCCTCGTCCAGCACCAGGGTGTGCGGGTCGGCCAGCACCAGCCGGGCCAGCGCCAACTGCTGGGCCTGGGCGGCGGAGAGCGGATGCCCCGCCGAACCGACCACCGTCGCCAGCCCCTCCACCCAGTCGAGCGCGTCGACCGCGGCCAGCGCCGACCGGACCTGGACATCGGTCGCCTCGGGCCGCACCATGGTCAGATTTTCGCGGAGCGTACCGATGAAAACGTGGTGCTCCTGCGTGACCAGCGCGACCTCGGTGCGGAGCTGGTCCAGCGGCAGCTCGGCCAGCGGGACTCCGCCGACCGTGACCGAGCCGGCCCTCGGCTGGTGGATCCCGGCGAGCAGCCGCCCGAGTGTCGACTTGCCCGCCCCGGACGGGCCGACCATGGCCAACCGCTCACCCGGCCGCAGGTCCAGGGTCACCCCGTGCAGCACGTCCCGCCCCTCCTGGTAGGAGTACCGCACATCCCGGACGACCAACGCGCGGGGCGACGCGGACGCGACCAGCGGAGACGGAGCGGACGGACGGGGCCCGACCCTCCCCACCGGAAGGTCCCGGACCCTCCTCCGACGCCGGAGAACCCGACGACACCCCCAGCAGCCGCGCCAACGACGCCCCACCCACCTGCACCTCGTCCAGCCAGGAGAGCAGCCGGTCGATCGGATCCATCAGCTGCTGCACGTAGAGGGTGACGGCGGTGACCTCGCCGAGGCTGACCCAGCCCTGCAGATAGAACCACCCGCCGCAGAGCAGGGTCACCACGACCGGCAGCACGTACCCGACCTCGGCGAGCGGGAAGAAGACGGTACGCAGCCACATCGTGTACCGCTCGGCGGCGTACGACCGGCCGATGTCGGTGTCGGTACGGGCCCGGCGACGGCGCTGCTGGCCGAGCGCCTCGGTGCTCCGCGAGCCTTCCACCGTCTCGCTGATCCCGTCGGTGATGTCCGCGTAGGCGGCGCTCTCCGCCAGGTAGCCAGGGCCGGCCCGGCGCAGGTACCAGCGGGTCGCGAACCAGAACAGCGGTACCGAGACCAGGCCGGGCAGCAGCAGCATCGGGCTGGTCAGCAGGATCGCGCCGACGACCAGGATGGCGGTGACGATCGCGATCAGCGTCTCCGGTACGGCGAACCGGACCGACCGGGAGAGGGTGGCGACGTCCCGGGTGGTCCGGGTCAGCAGGTCACCGGTGCCGGCACGCTCCACCGTGGAGAGCGGCAGGGCGAGGATCCGCTCGACGAACTCCTCCCGCAGTTCGGCGAGGACCCGTTCGCCGAGCCGGGCGGAGGCGAAGTGGGCGAACCGGATCAGCACCGCCTGGGCCAGCACGAACCCGCCGATCGCCAGCGCCACCCGGTCCACGGTGACCGTGGTCGTGCCGGCCGACACCCGCTCGACCAGCTCACCGAGGAGTCGGGGGGCGGCCAGCCCGGTGATCGCGGCCAGCGCGTGCAGCCCGAGCACGGCGGCGAGCCCGCGCGGATGCCGCCGGAACAGTGTGCGGGCGTACCGTCGCACCTGGGCCGCGTCGGCGACCGGCAGCACGCCCTGTTCCCCCGCCATCATTCCTCCTCGGCCCGGGTCACCGTGGCGGCGTACCGGGGTTCGGTCCGCAGCAGCTCACGGTGGGTCCCCTCGGCGACGGCCTTGCCGTCCTCGATGAACACCACGTGGTCGGCCCGGTCCAGCACGAGTGGACTGGTGGTGCAGACCAGGGTGGTCCGGCCGCGCCGGGCCGGACCGAGCCGTTGCGCGATCCGTGCCTCGGTGTGCGCGTCGACCGCGCTGGTCGGCTCGATCAGGATCAGCGCCTCCGGGTCGGCGACCAGGGCGCGGGCCAGCCGCAGCCGCTGCTGCTGGCCGCCGGAGAACTCCCGGCCCCGCTCGGCGACCCGGCCGGCGGCCAGCCCGCCCGGCAGCGCCTCGACGATGTCGGTGGCGCTCGCCACGGCCAACGCCGCCTCGATGGTCGCCTCGTCGGCGGTGTCGTGCGGATCCAGTTCGACACGCAGCGGTCCGGAGAAGAGCCGTGCGTTGTTGTCGGCCACCATGATCCGGCGCCGGACCGTCGCCAGCGGCAGCCCCCGCAGCGGTACGCCGCAGAGCGTCACCTCGCTGTCGACGTACCGGCCGAGGCGGTCCGTGATCGCGACGGCGTCGGCGGGTACCGCGGCGGCCAGTGCGGTCAGCCGACCCGGACGGACGGTGACCCCGGATTCGATGTCGACCAGCTCGCCGGGGCGGTCCGGCAGCGTGACCGGGTCGGTGGGTTCGTCGACCTCCCGCTCCAGCCGCAGCAGCGCGACCACCCGGCGGGCCGAGACGTGTCCCCGGACGATCCGGTCGATCATCTCGGTCAGCGTCCGCAGCGGGCCGACCAGGAAGACGGTGTAGCCGTAGAACGAGACGAGCTGGCCGACGGTGATCTCGCCGCGCAGCGCGAACCGGGCGCCGAGCCAGGTCACCAGCACCAGGAAGATGCCGGGGAGCAGCACCTGCGCCGACTCCATCAGTGCCTCGACCCGGGCCACCCGGATGCCGTCGCGGCGCAGGGTCTGCGACTCGGCGCGGTAGCGGGCCGCGAACACCGACTCGCCGCCGACGCCGCGCAGCACCCGCAGCCCGGAGACGATGTCGCTGGCCCGGGTGGTCAGCGTCGCCTGCTGGTCGCGGTACGTCTCCTGGCGGCGGTGCAGCGGCCGGATCAGCAGTCCGACGATCGCCATCAGCGCGGGTACGCCGATCAGCACCACCAACCCGAGCGGGATCGAGGTGCTGAGCATGATCGCCATGATGGTGCCGATCGCGAAGATCGAGCCGGTGCCCCGGGAGAGGATGTCCAGCGCCCCGCCGATGTGGTTGATGTCGGCGGTGCCGATGCTGACCACCTCGCCGGTGGCGAGCCGTTTCGGCAGGGTCGCCCCGAGCTGGTTGGCCTTCTCGACGGTGAGCTGCACGGTCCGGTACGCCCCGGCCAGCCAGTTGTAGACGGCGAACCGGTGTCGGATGATCCCGGCGACCGCCTGCCCGACCCCGACGGCGAGCAGCACCAGGGCCCAGCGCAGCAGCGCGTCGCCGTCCCGTCCGACCAGTCCGGCGTCGATCGCCTTGCCGAGCACGGCCGGCATCAGCGCCTGGCCGACGTAGTTGACGACGGCCAGCGCCATCCCGGCGGCGAGGGTGGGCCAGATCCGGGCGGCGTGCCAGAGCAGGAACCTGGTGGCCGATCGGTGGTCCGGGACGCCGGGATCAGGGACAGGTAAGGAGCGCATCGCTCGTGACCGTATGGCCCCGAACGCCACGATCGCCACCGTTTTTCCAGCTCAGATCAACGATCGGTGGCACCGCCCACGGCTTCCCGTCGAGCCGGGCACGGCAGCGCTCAGCCCTGGCGGAACGGCTGCGGCTCGCGTCCTTCCGCGTACACCGTCAGGACGCCGTCGGCGACGCCCAGCCGCTCGTCCGGCCAGTCGTCCTCGTACCAGCGCAGGTAGCCGAAGAACCGCTCGTCGCCGGCGCGCTTGGCGATCAGCCAGTCGAACAGTGTCGCGACGTCGCCACGGTCCTCCGGATGCACCGCCCAGCGGCAGGTCAACGCCCACCGTCCGCCGGACCGGTCGTCCTGTCGGTGCAGGGCGGAGACCGCCGCGCCGCCGATCTTGTCGATCCCGGGCTCGACAAGCTCCCACACCGGTCGCGGGTCGTCCTCGAACACCCACTGGCCGTGCTCGTCCTCGACCGCCCGACCGTCGTCGCCGATGACGATCGAGGGGAACTCCGTGATGATGGTGAGCCGTTCCGGCTGCGGCCCGAGGCCGAGATGCCAGCGCACTTCGGCGACCTCGTCGTCCGACAGCTCGCACCGTAGGTCCATCGACACCATGAACTCGTGCATGTCCCCCATGCCGGGGCAGGCTACCCGTCCGGTGCGACAGGCCGGCCGGGCCGACGACCTTTCCAGGCGCGGACCCGGCCGTCGTTGACTGTTCCGCCGGTCAGCCGATCCGGGCGCCGAGGTGGATGGCGACCGCGTCGTGTGCCGCGACGTCCGCCCGGAACCAACCGCCCGCGTCGACGGTGATCACCGGTCCGGTGCAGGAGCCGCCGGTGTGGTCGCCGTGGATCACGTCGCAGTACCGCCCGGCCGGCAGGTTCGTCCGGTACGAGCGACCGTTGACCGCGCTGTCCTCGTCGTTGATGGTCAGGTAACCCCGGCCGTCGCGACCGAAGGCGATGTGGTTGTTGCCGTTGTCGTACCAGTGGACCAGCCCGCTGCCCCGCACCGTGTTGTGGAAGGCGACCATGTTGGCGATCACCTGCCACCGGTGCTCGCAGCGCCAGCCGTTGCTGTAGCAGGTCGTGTCGCTCGTCTTCCCGTTGCCGTCCGACGGCGGCCCCTGGTCCCGGTTGCCGAACTCGTAACTGGACATCACCGCCGGTGACCCGTACGGCCAGGCGAGCATGAACGCGTTGGCCAGCGCGTAGATCCCGTTGTCCCGGTACGTCAGCACGTCGCCACCGTCGCGCTGGGTGTCGTGGTTGTCGGTGAAGACCACCGCCGACCCGCTGCCCAGATAGCCCCACGGCTCGCCGAGGTTGTTCAGGTACGCCAGTCGTTCCCGGCGGAACACCCGGCCGAGGTCCTTGCCGTAGCGGAACTCGTGCACGTCACCGTTGCCGACGTACTCGCCGGGTTGGATCGGCTCACCGGCGCCGTGGATGACCTCCTGCACCAGGTACGCCGGTCGGGACAGCCGGGAGCGCAGCGCACCGATGTCGGCGGCCGGCATGTGCTTGCTGGCGTCCAGCCGGAACCCGTCGACACCGAGGCTGAGCAGGTCGTTGAGGTAGGCGGCGAGCCGGTCGCGGACGTACCCGGTGCCGGTGGCGAGGTCGGCCAGCCCGACGAGTTCGCAGTTCTGCACCTCGTACCGGTCGTGGTAGTTCGCGATGTCGTCGTTGCCGTTCCGTCCACAGTGATGGAAGTCCTGGCTCTGGTAGATGCCCGGGTAGGTGTACGGCGTGTAGCCGCCGCCGGCCCAGCCGGTGCCGGTCCCGACGGCGCTCATGTGGTTGACGACCGCGTCGACGATCACCTTGACGCCGGCGTTGTGGCAGGTGGTGACCATCGCCTGGAACTGGGCGCGGGTGCCCCTGCGGGATTCGATCCGGTAGCTGACCGGCTGGTACGCGACCCACCACTGCTGGCCCCGGATGTGTTCCTGCGGTGGGGAGACCTGTACGTAGCCGTAGCCGCGCGGGCCGAGGAAGCTTTGGCACTCTGCCGCCACCGAGGGCCAGTTCCACTCGAAGAGCTGGACGATGACGTCCCTGGTGCCGGGTGGCGCGGCGGTGGCCGGTGGGCTGGCGCCGACCGGGACGGTGAGGGTGGCGGCCAGGGAGGCGGCGAGAGCGAGCGAGGCGGTGGTTCGTCGGCGCATGGGCGGGACTCCTGACGCGCGAAGGGACGGTTCGTCGCGAGGTGGATGGCGGAGCTGCCGGAGAGGGTCGGAAGGCGTCGCAAACTTTGCAGCATGCTTGCAAGCAACTTTCATCGATGTCAAGGCCAGCGGCGGGGATTGGCGCCAGCTGCCTTCTCCCACGCCACGTCAACCCGGGCAGACTCGCTGTAGTCAGTAGCAGATGCCCCTGCAAGACCTTGCGACGGGCAACGGTCGGCTGCACGGCCCGCCAGGAGCGGGGCCATGCAGCCGACAGGAGAACCCGCCTCTATGGTGATCCCATGGCGTCGGTCAAGCAGTTCCAGGTCACCTTCGACTGCGCGGAACCCGAGCGTGTCGCCCGGTTCTGGTGCGAGGTGTTGGGGTACGTCGTACCGCCGCCACCGGAGGGGTTCGCCAGCTGGGACGAGTACAACCGCTCGCTGCCGCCCGAGCAGCGGGGTGCGTCGTTCTCCTGCAGTGATCCCACCGGTGTGGGCCCGCGACTGTACTTTCAGCGCGTCCCCGAGGGCAAGGTCGTCAAGAACCGGGTGCATCTCGACGTGCGGGTCGCTACCGGGCTCGTGGGTGAGGAGCGCGTGGCCGCGCTTGAGGCCGAATGCGCCCGACTGGTCCCGCTCGGCGCGGTCCGCGTGCAACTGCTGACCGCCGACGAGGAGAACGAGTCGTGCCTGGTGATGCAGGACGTCGAGGGCAACGAGTTCTGCCTCGACTGACCCCCGTCCACGTCAACCTGGCCAGGCGCTGGTCAGCGAGCCGAAGACCGGCCAGGTTGACGTGGACGGAACAGGGTTTGGCGAGACCACGCCCTCGGCGTCAGACGGCCTCGACCACGGTCACCGAGAAGGTGGTGACATTGTCGGACGGGTCGGCGTCCGGGTCCGGGAACGACACGTCGGTCTGCACCTCGATACCGGCCTCGCCCAGGTCGCCGAGGGCGGTGTCGGCCGGTGCTACGAAAACGAGGTCGAAGCTGCGCGCCTCGCCCTCCATGAACTGGCCGCCGGGTACGCAGAAGTGTGCGCAGCCGTCCGACGGCACGGTGTGCGTCTCGTAGACGCCCGTCGGCAGATCCCGCGTGATCACGTAGAGCCCCGAGTGCGGGGCATCGCTGTCGTACCGCACCGTCAGCGGCAGCCGTCCCTCGAAGCTGCCGTCCGGCTGCCGGACCAACGCCAGGTCACCGGCGGTGATGCCGGACTCCGGCTGCTGGTCCCGCACGTACGGCCGGGGATCGCGCAGTGAGCCGGTGGACGAGCGGAACCGGGTCCGGAAGCTCTCGTCAGCAACCACCTCCCCGCCGACCTTGACGGCCAGACGCCCGTTCCCGGCGCTCATGGCGTACGACTTGATCTCGGTGAGGACCTGAAAGTCGATCGTGAAGGCCCGCTGCTCCCCCGGCTGGAGTTCGCCGCCCGGGACGTCGCACTCGACCCTGATCCGCCCGTCGGGCAGGGCCTCGCCGCCGCTGTAGCAGCTCATCCCCCACTCCAGGTTCTGGTACGAACCCGGAACCGGCTCGGTGATCACATAGGTGGCGCGGCCCGGCTCGGAGCCCTGGTGGGTCAGCTCGACCTCCAGGGCACCCCGGTAGCCGAACTCGGTCGGCTCCAGGACCAGCCGGTCCGGGATGGACGCGGTCGACGGGGCGGGCGCGGCCTGCGCGGCGGGCGCTCCCATCGACAACGCGGCGGCCAGGCCCAGCACCCCGGCCAGCACAGTGGACACAGGTGTACGCATGCAGTTGCTCCATTTCCCCGTAACAATGAGCCATTCGCCCGAGCGGTCTTCATGGTGCCATTCCCGGCCACCACTCACTATGCCGATTCACGCCTCGCCGACGACGTCTGGCAGCGTCCACGGGTGATTCCCGGCGCGACATCCGCCGGCGACTGCGTGTCGCCGATCCGATTCACACCTACGGTGAGCAGGGACGACATCGGACACGCCGAACACCGGCGAAAGGCCGCCGACGACGCTGCCGGAGCGCGTTTCGTGCACCGATGAACATTCGGTGAATGGTGGGGGTGGTGGCGAATACGTCGTCTCCGGCAATCGACTAGCCGCGTCGGGCCCGCTGGTTGGCGTACTTGCGGGCCGCGAACCCGTACGCCTCATGCAGCAGCTCGCGGACCTCGGGCAGGCTCGCCGCACCCGGGTTCACCACGCAGACCCAGTACTGGGTGGCGTACTCGGGATGCGGCATCAGCACGTCGGTGGCGGCGTAGTCGACACCGGTCCGCCACACACCGCGCTCGTCCCGCCCGGTCGGCGGGGGGCCGAACCGGGCGACGTACGTCGCCTTGGTCAGCCCCAGGTTGAGCCGGTACGTGTCGGGCCGGTCCAGCTCGGAGACGCTGTCGTACCGGTCCGCGGTCATGATCGTCGCCCACGGCAGCTGCCGTTCCGGGGGAAGGTCGCGGTCGGGGTCGTAGAGGAAGTACCGGTCGCCGGACGCCTCCAGGACGTTGACCCCGTCGAACGTGTCACAGATGTGTCGGGTCAGCTCGTCGATGTTCATACCTTCAATCGTTTCATTGAACTCCTTTGTGACAGTTCTGTCCGGCGTCACCACGTAGGCGGGCCGCGAACCCTCAACCAGGGGGTTCAACCGGTCGGCGGAGACCGGACCGGGTCCGCGTCGGGTTGGGTTGGGAATCTGGACCGGCTCCGTGAGCTGCAGGCCGACGGGCTCATCGTCCGCCACGACCGCGGAACGAACCCTCCGCACGTCGAGTACCGGCTCACCGGGGAGGGGCTCAGCCTGCCACCCGTACTCCAGGCCCTGTACGACTGGGGAACCGGGCGGGCGGCGCGCACCGGCACCACCATCCAGCAGGTTGGTTAGAGGTCGGACCCGGGCGCCTCAGGGAGGTCCCGACCAATTGCCGTCGACCTGACGGAGCGGACCCAGCCGAGGAAACGGTCGGTCAGCGCGCCGGGCCCGGGCGCGGTGTCCGGGTGCAGCCGGGTCAGGTCGAGGTACGCCTCGGCGAGCGAGAGCCCGAGGTAGACGCAGAGCGCCAACCGGTCGTGGGCGTACTCCCGGGAGAGGTTGGCCCGGGCGGCGCCGCACGGCCACGGCTGCCCGTCGTGGCGGCAGAGCCAGAGTGGGCGCAACGGGAGGTGCCGGAGCTCGTCGGAGCCACCTCCGGTCTCCTCTCCCGTTTCCTTTCCCGTCCCCTCTTCCGTCATCGCCGGACTCCGTCCGCCATTCGACCCCGGCGGAGCTGACCGAGGGTGAGGTAACCGTCCGCCCGGGTGGGCCGGTCCCAGCCCGCCCAGCTATTCCGCCACGGATTCCGAAGCGACTTCTGAGGAACATTCGGATCTGGCCGTAACGCTGGTGCCGCCGGAGACGGAAAGCGCCCGGTAAGCATTACCGACCGGTTTCGGCGAGGGCACGGCCACCGCCGCCCGCATCGGCAGGACAACCAGAGCCGACGCCAGTCTCGGCCGTGACCTGCGGTTGGCGCCGCAGGCCGCGATCGGGAGGTGTTCCGCATGACAACCTCTTCTCGTCATCTGCACGTCCACTGGAAGGGGCCGGCTCCACGGAGGGGAAATGGAACCGGCCCCGGCAGGTCCCGCCCGGCAGGTCTGTGCCACTCGGATTCCGAACAGGACCGCTGATCCCCACTCTCAGCACTGGAGTTCGCCACCACAACCACCTAGGGTCGGAATGACAGATCGACGGGGCGCTATCCCGAATGGCGACCGGCGGACTGTTCCAGGATGGAACGTTTTCCGTACCAATTTGAAACAGGGGGAACAGATGACCGACAGCGGATCTTCAGTGCCACGCCGGCAGCTCGGACGCCACCTGCGCATCGCCCGCGAACAGGCGGGGCTTTCCCTGGAGGCCGCCGCCCAGGAGTTGGAGTACTCCCGGACCACCATGTACCGGATCGAGAGCGGCAGCGCCGCCGCCCGCAAGGCCGACGTGCTGGCCCTGTGCCGGACGTACGGGGTGCCGGAGGAGATGACCGAGGCGCTGATCGGGCTCTCCACCCAGACGAAGGCGAGAGGCTGGTGGCACGCGTACGGCGACGCCGTGCCGGCCTGGTTCGAGTTGTACGTCGGCCTGGAAGCCGCCGCCTCCCGTCTCCGGCACTGGGAACCGTTCACGGTGCCCGGACTGCTCCAGACCCGGGAGTACGCCACCCACCTGCTCCGCTCCCAACCCGACCTGCCGCAATCGGAGATCGAGCGTCAGGTCGAGGTCCGGATGGAGCGTCAGCAGATCCTCCGCCGCAAGAAGCCGGCACCGCCGAAGCTGGAGGTCATCCTCGACGAGGTGGCGTTACGCCGCCGCATCCCCGGAATGGCCGGCCAGCTCACCCACCTGCACTCGGTGGCGACCAGCGGAACGGCGACCGTCCGGGTGGTGCCGCTGGCCGCCTCGACAAGCTGGGCGCTGGCCGGCGGGAACTTCATCATCCTCGACTTCCCGTCCACCGGGCTGCGCACCCCGGAGCCGACCACCATCTACAGCGAGTCGCTGACCGGGGCCATCTACCTGGACCGGCCGACGGAGGTCGCGTCGTACGCTAAGGCATGGAGAGCCCTCGAAGCGATGGCATTGGATTCCTCCCGCTCGGCCGACCTGATCGCGACGATCGCCAAGGAGTGCAGCGATGACTGACCTGACCGGCGCCAGGTGGCGCAAGAGCAGCCGCAGCAACGGGTCCGGTGGAGCATGTGTCGAGGTGGCCGACGACCTCACCGGCATTGTCGGCGTACGCGACAGCAAGGACCCGTCGGGGCCGGCCCTGACCTTCACCCCGACCGCCTGGCGGCGGTTCCTCACCTCGGTCCGCTAGGTTCTGTCGCGCGGATCTGGCGGTCGGGGATGGCGCGCAGCGGTGGAAGGAGCGGGTTCCGCGCGGCCCCCGGCGACAAGGGACACCCTCGCGGCACGTCGGTCGTACGCTCAGATCGCTCGTCGAGGACGCGGGACGGGAGTTGACGTGAAAATCATCAGGCGGGTCATCGTGTTCGACGCCAGCGACATCGACGCCGAAAGCAGATTCTGGGCCGGCCTCCTCGGCGGCACGGTGCACCGGGACGAGGCCTGGCACAGCATCGTGGTCGACGGCGAGTGGGTCATGGGCGTGCAGCTTGCCCCGAACCATGTGGCACCGGACTGGCCGACCGGTCCCCAGCAGCAACAGGTGCACCTCGACCTACACGTGGACGATCTGGAGAAGGCCGGTCGGCTCGCCGTCGAGCTGGGCGGACGTCGACTCCAGGACGCGAGGAGACCAGCCGACAACCCCGACGGCGAGGAGATGTTCGCCGTTTTCGCCAGTCCGGCCGGTCACCCGTTCTGCTTCGGGGTCCACTAGCCCAGGCGCCGGTACCGGTCGTCCGCTCGCGTTACCTGACCGGGGACCGTAGGCCGAGCCACTGCTCGGCGTCCCAGGCATGAAACCGCTCCACCTCGGTGAACCCCAGCTTCGCCGCGAGGCGCATCGAGCCGACGTTGGCGGTCTGGGTGGTGAGCACCACCGGCTCGCCGGGAAGGACGGCGTCGAACCAGTCGAGCGCCGCCGCGCACGCCTCGGCGGCGTACCCGAATCCCCACGCCCGGGGCAGGAACAGGTACCCGAGGTCGGCCTTGCCCACGACGGCCGGGCGACGGTGTCCCGTTGCCCTCCTGAGCAGGATCTGGCCGATCATCGTTCCGTCGAGCTCCACGACGAAACTCCCGGGCCACCGCTCGGGCACCCCGGGCATCTCACGCTCAAGCTCGGCACGCGGCCGAGGACCGCCGAGGTAGGTGTGCACCTCCGGCGACGCCAGCAGCTCGACGAACGCCGGACGGTCCCGGGCTGCGGACTCCCGGAGCACGAGCCGCTCGGTCCGGATCGGCTCAGGTGGCCAGGCGACGGGTCCGAGCTCGGTCATGCCGGCCAGCCAACCAGCAGACCCGGCAGTGATCAAGACTTACGGATCGGTCTAGCCACCGGCCCGCGCCCCTCGGCGGACCTGTGTGGTCACAGCGTCAGCCCCGACCTCGGGCGATCAGCGTCTCGATGCCGTCGAGGAGCAGGTCGAGCCCGAAGGTGAAGTCGGCGTCGTCGACCCACTCCGGCTCGGCGCCGAACGCGTTCGCGCGTACCGCCGCGGTCAACTCCGGGTACCGGTCCGGGTCGAGCACCTGACCGAGGATCTCGCCGTACCCGGTCAGCCCGCCGATCTGGTCGGCGGCGCCCCTGCCCGCCGCGCCGTTCAGCGCGTGGGCCAGGGCGGCCTGCCGGGTGGCGTAGCCGGTGAGGGTGGTCGCGATGTTGATCCGCGCGCCGTGGTCGAGTCCGGTGTCGGCGAGCGCGGCGAGCGCGCGGTCGAGCCAGCGCAGCGCCCGGGGCCCGGCGGGCGGGGTGTGCTGGCCGAGCGCCAACACCCAGGGTCGGTCGAGCAGGAAGTCGCGGTTGGCCCGGGTCCAGTCGGTCAGGTAGTCACGCCAGGGTCGCCCGTCGATCGACGGCGGTTCGGGCGTGGCGGCGTCCGCCATGATGATCAGCAGTTCGTCCTTGCTGCCGACGTAGCGGTACAGGGACATCGTCGCCACCCCGACCTGGTTGGCGACACTGCCCATGGTCACCCCCTCAAGGCCGTCGCGGTCGGCGATGCGGATCGCGGCGGCGACGATCCCGGCCAGGTCGAGGCTGGGTCGGGGGCCGTGTCTCGGGCTGTTCTCCCGGCCCCACATCCGGGCCACCACGGGGGGAAGCTGCTGTTCCGCCACGGTGACCTCTCCTCGTCCTCCGGCTTCGGGTCTTGCGCTCACTCTAGATCTCAGGGACTCTGTATTTCATACGCTGTAGCACGTACGCAGATTGCGGGGGGAGTCAACTGTGACTACGCAGAGTGTGGTAGCTCCATCAGGTTCGATACGACGGGTGCTCGACGTCGACGCGATCCGCGGGTTCGCGCTGTTCGGGATCTTCGCCGTCAACGTCACCTTCATGGCCTCCGGCTATCCGGGGAACCTGGTGACCGACCCCGACTTCGGCTCGGGGCTCGACAACGCCGTACGCGCGTTCTCGTCCGTCTTCATCGACATGAAGTTCTACGTGCTGTTCTCGTTCCTCTTCGGATACAGCTTCACCCTCCAGATGGCGGCGGCGAGCCGGGCCGGTGCGGCCTTCACCCCACGCATGCTCCGCCGGATCGGTGGCCTCTTCGTCCTCGGCGCCCTGCACATCGTCCTCATCTACGGCGGCGACGTGCTCACCACGTACGCGGTCGCCTGTCTCGCCCTGCTCCTGCTCCGCAGGGTGACGGACCGTACGGCGATCCGGATCGCACTGGCCCTCTACGCGCTCGTACTGCTCAGCCTGCTCGCCAGCGCGTTCCTGGTGGACCGCTCGACGTTCGTACCCGGTGAGGCCGAAGCCCTGGCCAACGGCGAGCGGGCGACCCAGGCGCTGCTCGGCGGCTGGGAGGCGAACATCGGGGAGCACTTCGCCGGCCTGCCGCTGCTGGTCCTCCAGGCGGTGACCCTGCAGGGCCCGACCGCGCTGGGCCTGTTCCTGCTCGGCATGGTCGCCGGACGTCGGCAGTGGCTGGGCCGGGTCACCGGCGACGAACCGGTGCTGCGCCGGATCCAGTGGATCGGCTTCCCGGTCGGACTGCTCGGCGCGATCGTCTACACGGCCAGCGGCGGCAACGGCAACACCCTCGGGGTCGCGGCGAGCGTCGCGACGGCACCGCTGCTGGCCGCCGCGTACGTGGCGACACTGCTGCGGATCATGCACCACCCGCGTACCTCGGCGGTCCGGACCGCGCTCGCCCCGGCCGGCCGGATGGCCCTCACCAACTATCTGGGACAGTCGGTGGCCGGCCTGATCGTGTTCACCGGCATCGGGTTCGGGTTCGCCGGCAGGCTCTCCCCGCTTGCGCTGTTCGGCTTCGCGCTGGCCGTGTTCGCGGTCCAGTTGACGCTCAGCGCGCTCTGGCTGCGCCGGTTCCGGTACGGGCCGGTCGAGTGGGTGCTGCGCTGGCTCACCAACGCCCGTCGTCCCGCCTTCGTCGCCCCGACCGCTGGTCCCCCGGCGGACGAGAAGATCCCGGCCTCACCATCCTCCGCCGGCTGACCCGTCCCCCGCGCCGACCCGCTCGCCGCTGTGCACGGCCGAGCGGGCGGCGAGGTCACATCACGCGACGGCGGTCCCTTCGAGCTCGACCATCTGGCCGGGGATCGCCAGCCGTGCCACCCCGAGCATCGTGGTGGTCGGCGCCACCCCGGCAGCACCCAACCGCGACGCCAGCACGCCGTAGTGCTGGATGAGCAGATCGACGTCGGTGGTGTAGACGTTGAGCCGGACGAGGTTCGCGAGGGACATGGCGGCCTCGTCGAGCACAGCCTCCAGGTTGTCGAGGCTCAGCGCCACCTGCGCGGCCATGTCACCGGCATGCTGGGGTTTGCCGTCGCCACTCATCGCGGTCTGCCCGGAGCAGTACAGGGTCCGGGTGTGCCCGGATACGATCTCACCCTGGTTGAAACCCATCTCCACCGACCACGTCACCGGGTTGACTGCCGTTCGTTCCACTGCCACATCAGTTCCATTCGTCGAGAGTGTGGGACACCTCGGGCTCGGACCCACGTGTTGCTGAGCCTCGCAGCCAAATCACGACATCCTGTGTCGTGTATTTCTGCGATAGTTCCCGCATGCGAGCTGACCGGTTGGTCGCGCTGGTACTGCTGCTGCGCCAGCGCGGTCGACTGTCCGCGGCCACCCTGGCCCGCGAGCTTGAGGTATCCACCCGCACCGTGTTGCGCGACATCGAGGCACTGTCCGCGGCTGGCGTTCCGGTCTACGCCGAACGCGGGCGGCATGGCGGTTTCGCGTTGTTGCCCGGTTTCCAGACCGAGCTCGTCGGCCTGAACCACGACGAGGCACTTGCCCTGCTGATCGTCGGCTCTCGCCGCGCCGAGCAGACATTCGGCCTCGGCTCGGCGCTCGCTTCAGCCATGCGCAAGGTGGTGGACGCACTGCCCGAGAGCCACCGAGAGATCGCGACCAGCGCGGCCCAGCGACTGCTCATCGACCCCGAGACCGACCTGCTGTCGCAACGGTTGGTCACCGAGGAGATTCGCGACAGCGTGGTGGCCGAGGTCCGACGCGCGGTGCTCGCCGGACACAAACTGCGCATCCACTACGCGGCCATGGACCAGGCAGCACGGTGGCGCACAGTGGACCCGATCGGGATGGTCACCGTGCGCGACCGGGGCTATCTGCTGGCCACGAGGTCTGGCGCGGACCGCACCTACCGGCTGTCCCGGGTGTTGGCCGCCGAGGAACTCTCCGAACCGGCAGAGCGACCAACCCAGGTCGACCTGGACCGGGCCTGGCGGGAACGCTGCGCGCGGTTGCTGGCCGGCGGCGACCCGGTCACCGTGCTGGTACGGGTGGACGCGGCGCGACGGGAGGAACTGGTACGCACCGCGGTTGCCGTCCGCGCCGAAGAACCCGACACGGACGACTGGCTGCGGCTGGAGGTGACCTTCAGCGAGGCAGAACATGCCGAATGGGTGCTGTGGCAGCTCGCCACCCACGCGGAGGCCCTGGCCCCGCAGTGGCTGCGCACCGCCCTGCGCGACCGCGCCGCCGCGATCGCCACCCGCTACCAGGTAGCACCTGCGGGTTGACGGACCAGCACGCTCGTCAGCGCCTCACTCAGGTCCGTCGTACGCCGCTCTGCGGGACTGCACCCGGTACTCCCGGGGGCTCACGCCACGGCTGCGCTTGAACGCGGTGCTCAGTGCGAAGGAGCTGCCGTAGCCGACCTGGCGGGCGACCGCGCCGACGGTGGCGTCCGGCTCGCGGAGCAGGTCGGCGGCGAGCGCCAGCCGCCACCCGGTGAGGTACGACATCGGCGGCTCGCCGACCAGCGCGGTGAACCGGCGGGCGAGGGCCGCCCGGGAGACCCCGGTCCGGGCGGCGAGGCTCGCCACCGTCCAGGGCTGGGCCGGGCTGTTGTGGAGCATCCGCAGCGCCGGCCCGACGACCGGGTCGGTGTACGCCCGGTACCAGGCCGGAGCCTCGGCGCCGGGCCGGTCGAACCACTCGCGCAGCACCGCGATCAGCAGCAGGTCGAGCAGCCGGTCGAGGACCGCCTCCTGACCGGGCTCGTTCTTCACGATCTCGGTGGCGAGCAGCCGCACCAGTGGCGAGTCCCAGGAGTCGCCCGGGACGACGAGCAACGGCGGCAACGCGCCCAGCAGTCGCTGACTGACCTCACCCCGCATCGTGTAGGTACCGGTGAGCAGCATCGTCGGGCCGTCCGGGCTGTTGCCCCAGGTACGTACGCCCTGTTCCACCATGTCGGGCAGTTCCTGCCCGTCCGGCGTGACGCAGACCTGACCCGGCCGGACGACAACCTGCGGCACCGTCGCCGGATCGTCGGCGACGGTGTACGGGTCGGGTCCACGGACCACCGCCACGTCCCCGGGACCGAGCCGGACCGCCGCGTCGCCGTCGGGAACGATCCAGGCGTCACCCCGGACCGCCGCGACCAGGGTCAACGGCGCCCGGTCCTCGATCCGCATCGACCAGGGAGGGGCGAGGACCGACCGGAGCAGGAACGCGCCGTGCGCCCGGGGTCCGTCGAGAAGACTGGCAACCGCGTCCACGTAGACGATTGAACACAGAACCGCGCGCTTCAGCTATGTGACGTCTCACGCCCTCGCACTTGACTGGTCCCCATGAGCAAACGACCGAGAGCGGCACACCGTCCTGCTACCGCGCCCGACCGGATGGTCTCCCGATGAGACTCGCGCAGCACGTCTCGCTGATCGCCGCCGCCATCAGCACCGGGCTGATGGCCGGACTCTTCACCGCGTTCGCGTACGCGGTGATGCCGGCCCTGAAAGGGGCCGACGACCGTACCTTCGTCGACGCCATGCAACGGATCAACGTGACCATCGTCAACGGCTGGTTCCTGCTGAGTTTCCTGGGCGCCCTGGGGTTCCTCACCCTGTCGGCGTTCCTCGCCTGGCAAGGCGAGGGCCGGCCGGCACTACCCTGGATCGTCTGCGGACTCGTGCTGTACCTGGTGACGCTTTTCGTCACCGGCGTCGTCAACGTGCCACTCAACAACCAGCTCGCGGCGGCCGGCGACCCCGGCACGATCACCGACCTGGCGGCCGTACGCGCGCACTTCGAATCCACCTGGGTCACCTGGAACGTCGTACGCGCGCTCGCCAACACGGCCGCGTTCGGTTGCCTCACCTGGGCGCTGGTCGTGTTCGGCCGTACCGGCGGCTGAGCCGGCGGCCGGGCGCCGACGGTCCCCCCGTCAGCCGTCCTGATCGATCCGCACGGCCGGTACGTCCACCAGATGCTCCGCGATGAACCACACCTGCAGTTCGTTGGTCCGGAGTACGTCGCTGACCAGGATGTCGTTCGTGCCGTCGTCGCGGTTGTCGGCGGTCTTGTCGACCGCGTCCCGGACCTTCGTGATCAGAATTTCGTGTGCTTCGAGGAGCCGGGAGAGCATCGCCGGCACCTGCTCCGCCCCGTTCGGCGGACGCGGGATCGTGGTCAGCTCGGCCACGTGCCGGGGATCGGCGACGGCGACGCCGCCGAGGGTCTGCACCCGTTCCGCCATCAGGTCGACCAGTTTCAACTGCTCGTCGGCGTGCTTGTCGAGCAGCAGATGCAGCTGGTAGAACGTGTGCCCACGGACCAGCCAGTGGTGCTTCTTGTACAGGTTGTAGAGGATGATCGTGTCGGCCAGGATGTGGTTCAGCAGCTGGCAACTCTCGACCCTGGCGTTGTAGCCCAGGGCGATCGGGAACAGGCGTACGTCCCCGAACCGCTGCACCTCCGCGCCGTACTGGTGGAACAGCGGTTGACTGTCCCGGACCTGACCGTCGCTCTTTTCCGCCGCGTGGAACGGATCGGCATGCTTTGGGCTGACCATCCCTGGTTCCCTCCCGATGTCGCTTTCCGGGGTCGGAGTCCTCGACCGGCAAGCGCTATACCCGGTGACAGGACCCGTACGCCCCGACCCGCCAGGAACCACGAGCCGGCCGGAGCCGCCCCGCGACGCCGTCAGGGTCGCCGGGAGCAGCGGTGTGTCGGGTCAGCGGTCGACCTGGGTGAAGTCCCAGGAGTGCGGCGGCCGGGCGACGAGTCGCAGCGGCGGCTCCGGCAGCGACAACGGATCACTGCGCCACTTGGAGATGACCACGACCCGGTCGTCGGCGGAGGAGAAGACCTCGCTGTTGATGTGCAGCGGGCTGTGCTCCACTTCGGGCAGTGCGGTGTCGCAGACCCACGAGACCAGCTCCGGGGCCCGGGACCGCTCGGCCCGAGCTTCCCACATCCGTACGATCACGTCGGTCATCGCTCCTCCCGCCGCCCTCGGCGCCGCCGGAACACTACACGCTGACGGTCGTCAACGGCATCGCGGAATCGGCGGGCAGGTCCAGCCGGCTCGGCGCCACCCCGGCGGCGACCAGGTGTGATCCGAGTGCCGCCACCATCGCGCCGTTGTCGGTGCAGAGCTTCGGCCGGGGTACCCGCACCCGGATGCCGTACTTCGCGGCCCGTTCCTCGGCCATGGCGCGCAGCCGGGAGTTCGCCGCGACCCCGCCGCCGAGCACCAGCGTCTCGACACCGTTGGTACGGCAGGCGTCGATCGCCTTCGCGGTCAGCACGTCGCAGACCGCCTCCTGGAACGAGGCGGCCACGTCCGGCACCGGCACCGGTTCGCCGGCCCGCTCCCGCGCCTCGACCCAGCGGGCGACCGCCGTCTTCAACCCGGAGAAGGAGAAGTCGAAGCGGTGCGCGGCGAGGTCGCGGGCGGCGGTCAGGCCGCGCGGGAAGGCGATGGCGTCCGCCGCACCGGCCCGGGCCTCCCGGTCGATCGGCGGCCCACCCGGGAACGGCAGCCCGAGCAGGCGGGCCACCTTGTCGAACGCCTCGCCGGCCGCGTCGTCGATGGTGGCGCCGAGCGGTGTCACCCCGGTCGCCAGGTCGTTGATCATCAACAGCGACGAGTGCCCGCCGGAGACCAGCAGTGCGATCGCCGGCTCAGGCAGCGGGCCGTGCTCCAGGGTGTCGACGGCGACGTGCGCGGCCAGGTGGTTGACGCCGTACACCGGTTTCTCGGCGGCGAGCGCGTACCCCTTCGCGGCGGCGACCCCGACCAGCAGCGCACCGGCCAGGCCGGGACCGGCGGTGACGGCGATCGCGTCGATGTCGGCCAGGGTCACCCCGGCCTCGTCGAGCGCCCGCCGCATGGTCGGCACGATCGCCTCCAGGTGGGCCCGGCTGGCCACCTCGGGCACCACCCCGCCGAACCGGGCGTGCTCCTCCACGCTGGACGCGAGCGCGTCGGCGAGCAGGGTGTGCCCGCGTACGACGCCGACACCGGTCTCGTCGCAGGAGGTCTCGATCCCGAGGATCAGTGGTTCGTCAGCCATGGTTCGCCTGTTCCAGTCCGGCCCGGTCCAGCTCTGCCTGCATGACCAGGGCGTCGGTGTTGCTCGGTTGGTAGTAGCCGCGCCGGATCCCGACCGGCTCGAAGCCGTACGTCGCGTAGAGCCGCTGGGCCGGGGCGTTGTCCACCGCCACCTCCAGCAGCACCCGGCGTACGCCGCGTCGGGTCGCCTCGGCCAGCAGGTCGACCAGCATCATCCGGCCGATGCCGCCGCGCTGGGCGTCCCGGCGTACCGCCACGTTCTGCACCCAGGCCTCGTCCGGCGGGGCGACCGCGAGTCCGGCGTACCCGGTCAGCGCGTCGGCGCCGTCCAGCGCCGCCACGTAGTAGTGCCCGTTCGCCAACTCGTTCCAGAACATCGCCGGTGACCAGCGCTCGGCACCGAACAGGTCGTCCTCGATCGGCAGCGCCTCGGTGATGTGCCACCAGCGGAACCGGCTCAACCTGGTCACGGACGGGTCCCCTACCGCAGGACCGGCTTGCGGCCGGCGGCCGCCACGGCGTCCGGTCGGCGCAGGTAGAGCGGGGTGAGCCGGTCGCCGGGCGCACCGGACCGGACCCGCTCCGCCGCCAGCTCCGCCAGGGCGTACGCCGACGGGTGGTCCAGCCCGGCCCGGGGTGGCAGGCCGAGCACGTCGGCGTACCGGTGGGCCCCCTCGCCGACCGCGACCCGGACGCCCAGCTCAGCGGCGCGTTGGGCGACCACGGCGGGGGTGTCGACGGCCGGGCCGACCAGCCGCTCCCCGGTCAGGTCGTAGACCGCCCAGTAGATCTCGCGGCGTCGGGCGTCGGTGGCGACCAGTACCGGCCCGACCTCGGGTGCCGCACCCGAGCGCGGATGGGTGGCGGCGTGGCCGATCGCGTCGAGCGAGCCGACCGCGTACGTCGGGATGTCCAGCACCTGGCCCATGCTCGCCGCGGTGACCAGGCCGACCCGCAGCCCGGTGAACGGTCCGGGGCCGACCCCGGCGACCACGGCGGCCAGGTCGGCCGCCCGGGCGCCGACCTCGGCGAGCACCTCGGCCACCTCCGGCGCGAGGAGTTCGCCGTGCGCCCTCGCGTCGACCCTGCTCCGTTCGGCGCGGAGCAGTACACCGTCGGCGGTGATCTCCGCCAGCGCGGCGGTCACCGCCGGAGTCGACGAGTCCAGCACGAGTACGAGCACATACGCACCCTAACCGGGCTGCCGCGCCGCGCTCGCGGGACCCGCCCCCGGTTGCCCCCACTCCCGGCTGACCGCGCCGCGCGCCGCGCCAGCGACGGGACTCCGTGACCGTCACCCAGGCGGACCGGCCGCGCACACGGTCTGGACGGGTCGACGGTCACCGGGATCGGGCGGAGGTCGCGCGGCTCGGGGACGGCAGGGTGACTCAGGCGCTGGTCAGGTCCCAGTCGATCGTCGGCAGGCCGGCGTCGGCGAGGGCCTTGTTGGCGGCGCTGAACGGACGGCTGCCGAGGAAACCACGCGGGTTCATCGGGCTCGGGTGACCGGCCTCCAGCACCACGTGCGCGGGGTTGGTGACCAGGGCGGCCTTCTTCCGGGCGTACCCGCCCCAGAGCAGGAAGACCACCCGCTCCGACCGGGCGTCGAGGGCCCGGATCGTGGCGTCGGTGAACTCCTCCCAGCCCTTGTTGGCGTGGGAGCCCGGCTTGGCCTGCCGCACGGTCAGCACCGCGTTGAGCAGCAGCACCCCCTGGCTCGCCCAGCGGGTCAGGTTGCCGCTGCGGGAGACCGGCACCCCCAGGTCCTCGGCGAGTTCCTTGTACACGTTGCGCAGCGACGGCGGGACGCTGACGCCGTCCCGCACGCTGAAGCTGAGCCCGTGCGCCTGGCCGGCCTTGTGGTACGGGTCCTGACCCAGGATCAGCACCCGGGTCTGCTCCGGACCACAGAGCCGGTACGCGGCGAAAAGGTCCTCCAGCGGCGGGAAGACCGTCTCCGTCGCGTACTCCCCGGCGACGAACTCGCTCAGCGCGGCGGTGGCCGCCGGGTCGAGGTGCGGCGCCAACGCCGTACGCCAGGCCGGGGGCAGCAGGGCCGGAAGGTCCAGGGTCGCCGGGGAAGGGGTCGCCGGAGAATCAGCCGCCGGGGAGTCCAGGGTCATGGGAAGCTCGCCTCTCGGGTACACGAACGTTCCCCGCACTCTAGAAGCCCGGTACGACACCGGGACAGGCGAGTCTCAGAGCGAGCGGAGCCGCTCCGCCCAGTCACCGCCGACCGGGAGCAGTTCGACCACCCGGGTGTCGTCGTCCCGCCGGTCGAGCCGGACCCGCAGGTGTGCGTCGGCCAACTGCTCGACCATGCCCTCGCCCCACTCGACCACGGTGACCGCCTCGTCCATCGAGGCGTCCAGGTCCAGGTCGTCGATCTCGGCGCGCGGGTCCACCGCGTCCCCGAGCCGGTACGCGTCGGCGTGCACCAGGGTCACCCGCCCGCCCCGGGACCGGTCCGGCCGGTGCACCCGGGCGATCACGAAGGTCGGTGACGTCACGTCGCCGAGCACCGCCAGCCCGGCGGCGATCCCCTGCACCAGGGCGGTCTTGCCGGCGCCGAGCGGGCCGACGAGCACCAGCAGGTCACCGGGGCCCAGCAGCCCGGCGAGGTGCCGCCCGAACTCCCGGGTGTCCGTCACCGTGGGCAGTTCGCGGACCAGTTCCGCACCACGCACCGCGTCAGTCATCCCGATCCGCCTCCGCCGTAGCTCGTCCGGGCAACCGGTCGAGGAAGTCCAGCAGCGCCTCGTTCACCTCGTCGGCGTGCTCGAGCATCACCACGTGCCCGCTGTCGGGCACCTTGACGTACTCGGCGTCGGGCAGCCAGCGCAGGATCTCCTCGGAGTGGGTGACCGGAGTGATCATGTCCCGCTCACCGACGATGACCAGGGTGGGCGTGTTCCGCAGCGCGGCCAGCGCCGGATAGCGGGCGTGCGAATAGAGGGTACGCAGGTACCGGGCCACCGTCTCGGTGGAGGTCCGGGCGTTCATCCGCTCGACGTAGGAGACCAGGGCCGGGCTCGGCGTCGGGGTGCCGAAGCCGTACCTGCGGGTGAGCAGCCAGGCGAGGTTCGCCGACGCGCGCCGGGCCCGGTCGATCACGGTGCCGGTGAGCCGGGTGGCGTTGTCGACCACCGGCAGCAGCGGCGCCCCGGCCCGGGCGATGATCGCCGGCAGGCCGAACTTGGTCTCCGCGACCAGGCCGCCGGAGGTCGCCATCAGCACGGTGCCGATCACCCGGTCGCCGAACAGCTCCGGGTACCGCTCGGCGAACGCCATGATCGTCATGCCGCCCATCGAGTGCCCGATCAACACCATCGGCCCGGTCGGCGCGGTCCGGTCGATCACCGCCCGGAGCGTCTCGCCTAGAGCGGCGAGACGGTACTCACCCGACTCCAGCCGCCCGGACCGGCCGTGCCCCGGCTGGTCGTAGAAGACCATCCGGTCCTCGCCCCGCGCGGTGAGGGCGCTGCGCTGGAAGTGGAAGGTCCCCATGTCGAGGCAGAACCCGTGCACGAAGACCAGGGTCGGCCGGCCCGGGCCGGGCGGCGGACCGAGCAGCTCGACGTGGATCTCGGTGCCGTCCGCGGTCTCGATCTGGCACGACTCGTCGTACGGCAGCTCGCCGAAGGGCTCGTCCGCGTACCGGTCGCCGGGGGCGGTCTTGGAGCGGCGTACCACCGCCCGCTCGGCGGCGACCCCGGCGGCGATCCCGGCCGCCGCGACTCCCGCCGCCGCGCCGATGATCCCGGCGACCCGGAGCAGCCCGGTGCGGCCGGCGAACCGCTTCGTCGGCTGACGCTGGGCGGGGATGAGCGTGCCGACCTGCCGCCGGGAGCCGTTACCACCGGCCGTACGCCGGGTGCTCACGCCGGCCGTCCGTCGTAGATCCGGGGCACCCGGACGCCGCCGAACCGGGTGACGATCTCGTAGTTGATGGTGCCGACCGCCTCGGCCCAGTCGTCGGCGGTCGGCCCGCCGTCGGTGCCGTCGCCGAACAGGGTCGCCACGTCGCCCGGTGCCACCGGGTCGTCGCCGACCTCCAGGACGAACTGGTCCATGCAGACCCGGCCGGCGATCCGACGGGTCCGGCCGGCGAGCTGGACCGGGCCGATGTTGGAGGCGTGCCGGGGCACCCCGTCGGCGTAGCCGAGCGGTACCACCGCCAGCGTCGTCTCCCGCTCGGTGAGGTACGTGTGCCCGTACGAGACGCCGGTGCCGGCCGGGACCCGTTTGGTCAGGGTGACCCGGGCCCGGGCGGTCATCGCCGGGCGCAGCCCGAACCGCTCCCCCGGCACCGGCGACAGCCCGTACAGGGCGATACCGGGTCGGACGAGGTCGAAGTGGGTGTCGGGCCGGGTCAGCGTGGCCGCCGAGTTCGCCAGGTGCCGGTGCCGGGGACGCAGCCCGGCCCGCTCGGCCATGGCCAGCCCCTCGGTGAAGACCGCGAGCTGCCGGTCGATGGTGGGGTGCCCGGGCGAGTCGGCGTACACCAGGTGGCTCCACACTCCGACGACCTCGATCATCCCGTCGGCCTGTGCCTTCGCCGCGGCGTCCAGCAGCTCGGGCCAGTCGTCGATGGTCGCGCCACCCCGGGACAGCCCGGTGTCGATCTTGAGGTGGGTCCGGGTCGGCCGACCGGCCCGCTGCCCGGCGGCCACCAGTTCGGCGAGCTGACCCACGCTCGCGGCGGCCAGGTCCACCCCGGCCACGACCCCCTCGTGCAGCGGCAGCCCGGGGGCGAGCAGCCAGGCCAGCACCGGAGCGGCGATCCCCTCCCGGCGCAGGGTCAACGCCTCGTCGAGGGTGCAGACGCCGAGCCAGTCCGCCCCGGCGTCGAGCGCGGCCCGCGCGACCGGGAGCATGCCGTGGCCGTACCCGTCGCCCTTGACCACGGCCATCAGCTCGGCACTCGTCCCGGTCTTGAGCCGGGTCACGTTGTCGCGGATCGCGTCCAAGTCGACGCGTACCTCGGCCTGCCACATGCGCCCAGCCTACTGGGCAGTAGATCGACTTGGCCCCGGGTGGACGACAATCGCCGGTCGCCGCCGACCCGCCCGGCTACCGGGGCAGCTGGGCGACGACCGGGCGCAGCCCGGCCACCACGTCGGGGGCGGCCACCGGGCCCAGCCGGGCCGCCTCCCGGCCGGCCAGCCCGTGCAGGTACGCAGCGGTGAGCGCCGCCCGGTCCGCCGGCAGCCCGGCGGCGAGCAGCGAACCGAGCAGCCCGGCCAGTACGTCGCCGGTGCCGCCGGTGGCCAGCGCCGAGGTGCCGGTCGGGTTCACCGCCGCCCGCCCGTCCGGGCCGGCGACCACCGTCCGGTCCCCCTTGAGCAGCACCGTCGCGTTCATCCAGCTGGCCAGCCGCAGCGCCGCCTCCACCCGGTCCGCACCCGGCGCCTCGCCGCAGAGCCGGGCGTACTCCCGGTCGTGCGGGGTCACCACGATCGGCGCCTTGCGCTGCCGCAGCCAGTCCGCCATCGAACCGTCGACCATCAGGGTCAGCGCGTCGGCGTCCAGCACCGCCGGCACCTGGGCGGCGAGCACGGAACGCAGCTCGGTGGCGGCGTCGGAGTCGGTGCCCAGCCCGGATCCGCAGACCCAGGCCTGCACCCGGCCGGCCTCGCCGACCCGCTCGGTGGCGACCACCGACGGATGGTGCCGGAGCACCTCGTCGCGGGCGCCGCCGGCGTACCTGACCATGCCGGTCGGTCCGGCGAGCGCGCCGCCGACCGAGAGCACCGCCGCCCCCGGGTACGTCCGCGACCCGGTGGCCAGTCCGACCACGCCCCGGCTGTACTTCTCCGCCTCCGGCCCGACCCGGGGCCACCAGTCGACCACGTCGGACCACTCGGTGACCCGCACCGCCGGATCACCCCGCAACCACGGCCCGAGCCCGATGTCGACCAGTTCGACCCGGCCGGCGTGGACGGCGGCCGGACCCACCACCAGGGCGGGCTTGAGGCAGCCGAACGTGACGGTGACGTCGGCGGTCACCGCGGTCGGCAGGTCCGAGGGCTGCGGTACGTCGCCGGTGTCGACCGCCACCCCGCTCGGTACGTCGACCGCCACCACGGTGGCCCGTTCCCCGTCCCGCCCGCGCAGGGCGGGCAGCCCGGCCACCAGTTGGGCGGCCGGCGCACGCAGCCCGCCGGTGCCGCCGATTCCGACGATCCCGTCGAGCACCAGGTCGGCCCGGTCCGGCAGCCGCTCCACGATCCGCCCACCGGCGGCCCGGTACGCGGCCAGTCCGCCCTCGTGGACCCGTTCGGGGCGCAGCAGGACGGCGACGACCAGGGCGCCCCGACCGGCCAACCGGGCACCGGCGTAGAGGGTGTCGCCGCCGTTGTCACCGGAGCCGACCAGCAGCAACACCCGTGCGCCGTACGCCCCGCCGCGCTCGGCGAGCAGCCGGGCGCAGTGCCCGGCGAGCCCACCGGCGGCCCGCCGCATCAGCGTGCCCGGCGGCAGCGTGGCCATCAGGGCCTGCTCCGCGGTCCGTACGTCGGCCACCCGCCAGGCGGATCTCATCGGCGTCCCCCGCTCTCCACCGTCAACCGTGCCCGGTCCGGCACCCACCGTCCGGCGGCACCGCCCGACCCGTCACCCGCCGCCCGACCCGGGCACCCGCAGCTCCCGGCGGCACCGCCCGGCCTGGCGGCACCCGCCACCCGCCCCGTCGGCACCGTCCGGCCGGTCACCGCTCCGCGACCACCATCGCCGAGGCGATCCCGCCGTCGTGCGACAACGACAGGTGCCAACGTTGCACCCCGAGTTCCGCGGCGGCGGCGGCGACCGTACCGGAAACGGTCAACCACGGCCGACCGTCCGGGTCGGAGACCACCTCGCAGTCGTGCCAGCGCAGCCCGACCGGGGCGCCGAGCGCCTTGGCCACCGCCTCCTTGGCGGCGAACCGGGCGGCGAGCGACTCGGGAGAGCGGGGATTGCCCGAGACAGTGGCCCGCTCCGCCTCGGTGAAGAGCCGATCGGCCAGCAGCGGGGTCCGGGCCAGTGCCCGGGCGAACCGGTCGACCAGAACAACGTCGATGCCGACTGCGACGATCACGCGCTTCACCCTACCGGCGCCCGCCGCCGGGCACGATCGACCTACTCCACGGTGACCGACTTCGCCAGGTTCCGGGGCTGGTCCACGTCGTGTCCCCGGGCGGCGGCGATCTCGCAGGCGAGCACCTGCAACGGCACGGTGGTGACCAGCGGGGCGAGCAGCGTCGGGGTCCTCGGCACGTAGATCAGGTCGTCGGCGTACGGCAGCACCGCGCTGTCGCCCTCCTCGGCGATCACGATGGTCCGGGCGCCCCGGGCCCGGATCTCCTGGATGTTGGAGACGATCTTGTCGTGCAGTACGCCCCGGCCGGCCGGGGACGGCACGATGCAGATCACCGGGGTCCCCTCGTCGATCAGCGAGATCGGCCCGTGCTTCAGCTCGCCGGCCGCGAACCCCTCGGCGTGCATGTAGGCCAGCTCCTTGAGCTTCAGCGCCCCCTCCAGGGCGACCGGGAAGCCGACGTGCCGGCCGATGAAGAGCACCTGCGGCGCCCCCTTGAGCTCCCGGGCCAGCTCACGTACCGGCTCGATGCCGTCGAGCAGCTGGCGCAGCTTGTCCGGCATCTCCTGCAACTGGGCCACCACGGCGGCGACCTCGTCGGCGTACTTGATGCCGCGCACCTGGGCCAGGTGCAGCCCGATCAGGTAGCAGGCCACCACCTGGGTGAGGAACGCCTTGGTCGAGGCGACCGCGATCTCCGGGCCACCGTGGGTGTAGAGCACCGCGTCGGACTCGCGCGGAATGGTGGAGCCGTTGGTGTTGCAGATCGCCAGCACCCGGGCCTTCTGCTCCTTGGCGTGCCGCAGCGCCATCAGGGTGTCCATCGTCTCGCCGGACTGGGAGATCGCCACCACCAGCGTGGAGCGGTCCAGCACCGGGTCGCGGTAGCGGAACTCGCTGGCCAGCTCGACCTCGCAGGGAATCCGGGTCCAGTGCTCGATGGCGTACTTCGCCACCATCCCGGCGTGGAAGGAGGTGCCGCAGGCGACGATGAAGATCTTGTCGACGTCGCGCAGGTCCTGGTCGGTCAGCCGGACCTCGTCGAGGGCGATCTCGCCGGTCTCGGTGAGCCGGCCCAGCAGGGTGTCGGCGACCGCCTGCGGCTGCTCGGCGATCTCCTTGAGCATGAAGTAGTCGTAGCCACCCTTCTCGGCGGCGGAGGCGTCCCAGTCGATGTGGAAGTCCTTGCCGGTCGCCGGCCGACCGGCGAAGTCGGTGATCTCGATGTCGTCGGCGGTGATCAGGACGACCTGGTCCTGACCGAGCTCGACCGCCTCCCGGGTGTGCTCGATGAACGCCGAGACGTCGCTGGCCAGGTAGTTCTCCCCGGCCCCACGGCCGACCACCAGCGGCGAGTTGCGCCGGGCGCCGACCACCGCGCCGGGGATGTCGGCGTCGACGGCGAGCAGGGTGAAGGCTCCCTCCAGCCGCTGGCAGACCTGCCGCATCGCGGTCGCCAGCAGCCCCGGCCCCTCCGGCTCACCGGCGGCACGCAGCCGGGCCAGCTCGCCGGCGAGCAGGTGTGCGGCGCACTCGGTGTCGGTGTCGCTGACGAACTCGACGCCCTCGTCCTCCAGGTCGGCGCGGAGCTTCGCGAAGTTCTCGATGATGCCGTTGTGGATCACCGCCACCCGGCCGCCGTGGGCGCGGTGCGGGTGGGCGTTGCGGTCGGTGGGCCCGCCGTGGGTGGCCCAGCGGGTGTGGCCGATCCCGGTGGTCCCGGCGGCGATGCCGAGCGCCGGGGACGACCCGGCCGAGTCGGGGTCCGCCGCTGACCGCTCGGCCAGAGCCTTCTCCAGGTTGGCCAGCTTGCCGGCCTTCTTCTCGGTCAGCAGTTCGTCGTCACAGACGACCGCCACCCCGGCCGAGTCGTAGCCGCGGTACTCCAGCCGCCGCAGCCCGTCCAGCACGATGCCCAGCGCCGGCCTGGCACCGGCGTACCCCACGATTCCACACATGGCCCGCAGCCTAACCTAGATTCGCTCATCTGGTGTGCGCGAAAAGCGCCTGTTCGATCACCCTGCCTGCTCGTTACCGCGCTGCCCGGGATCAACCGGACGAGCACCGAGCGGAGCGGCGGGTACGGCCTTCACCGGTACATCGGGCGCAGCGGGGACGGGGTACCGTGACTGGCGCATCGGCACGTCATCCCCTCGGCACCACCTCCGCCCACCCCTGCTGTCCGCACCTGGAGCCAGACCCGATGACCGACTCTCCGCCCCCCTCCTCGTACAACCCGTATGACCCGTCGTCGGCTCCGGAACCGCCGACCACGCGGTTCACCCCGCCCCAGCCGGGCCAGGACGACGAGGAGCACCAGCCGACGGCGAAGTTCAGTCCGCCGCCGCAGCCGGGCCCGGTCGACGACCTGAGCGCGCCGACCGCGAAGTTCGCCCCACCGCCGGCTCCCGCCGACGAGGAGAACCAGCCGACCGCGAAGTTCTCCCCGCCGCAGCCGAGCTACGGGCAGCCGGCACAGCCGACCACGTACGGCCAGGGTGGGCAGGCCAACCCCTACGCGCAGACCGCCCAGCCGAACCCGTACGCGCCGCCGACCACCGGTTACCCGCAGGCACCCCAGCAGGCCGGCTACCCCCAGCCGCCGCAGCAGGGCGGATACCCCCAGCAGGGCGGATATCCGGCACCACCGCAGCAGGGCGGATACCCGCAGCCCGGCCAGGACCCCGCCGCCACGTACCCGCAGTCCGGTCCCCCGGCGACGTACCCGCAGTCCAGCCCTCCGGCACCGCCATACCCCTCCAGCGGTGTCCCGAACCAGGACTCCGGCTACGGGGTCTACCCGCCGCAGTCCGGCCCGCCCGGCCCCGGCCAGTACGCCCCGCAGTCCGGCCCGCCCGGCCCCGGCCAGTACGCCCCGCAGTCCGGCCCGCCCGGCCCCGGCCAGTACCCCCAGCAGCAGTACCCGGGCACCCCCGGCTACCCGGGCGCACCCGGAACGTTCCCGCCGGCCGCGCCGAAGAAGAGCAACAAGGGCCTGATCATCACCATCGTGGTGATCGGCGTGGTGTTGATCCTCGCCGCCTGCGGCCTCGCCTGCTGGGCGCCGTTCGGGCTGATGAAGGGTGTGCAGGACGGCTTGGAGCAGGGCAGCCAGGTCAGCACCTACAGCTACAGCATCGTCGACCAGAACGGTGCCACGGCCTAGGGTGACGGGGTGACCACGACGGATTCCGATCCCCTGGTGCGCCGGATGCGCCCGTTCGGCACCACCATCTTCGCCGAGATGTCGGCGCTGGCGGTGCGTACCGGTGCGGTCAATCTCGGCCAGGGCTTCCCGGACACGGACGGCCCGGCCGAGATGCTGGCCGCGGCGGTCGACGCGCTGCGCGGCGGGCAGAACCAGTACCCACCGGGGCCGGGCATCCCCGTGTTGCGTACCGCGATCGCCGACCACCAGCGCCGGTTCTGGGGTCTGGACTACGACCCGGACGGCGAGGTGCTGGTCACCGCCGGAGCGACCGAGGCGGTCGCCGCCGCCATCCTCGGTCTGGCCGAGCCCGGCGACGAGGTGGTCTGCTTCGAGCCGTACTACGACTCGTACGCGGCGTCGATCGCGCTGGCCGGCGCGGTCCGCCGGCCGGTGACGCTGCGTCCGGGCGCCGACGGCCGGTACGCCTTCGACCCGGCCGAACTGCGGGCCGCGTTCGGGCCGCGTACCCGGCTGGTGCTGCTCAACTCTCCGCACAACCCGACCGGCAAGGTCTTCGACGCCGACGAACTGGCCCTGATCGCCGAACTGTGCCAGGAGTACGACGCCTATGCGGTCACCGACGAGGTCTACGAGCACCTCGTCTTCACCGACGCCGGTGGCCCGCACCTCCCGCTCGCCGGGCTGCCCGGCATGCGGGCGCGGACGCTGCGGATCTCGTCGGCCGGCAAGACGTTCTCCTGTACCGGCTGGAAGATCGGCTGGGCCAGCGGGCCGGCGGCGCTGGTCGCCGCGACACTGCGGGTCAAGCAGTTCCTCACCTTTGTCAACGGTGCGCCGTTGCAACCGGCGGTCGCGGTCGCGCTCGCCCTGCCGGACAGCTACTACGACGGGTTCCGGGCCGACCTCCAGGTACGCCGGGACCTGCTGAGCGCCGGCCTGGCCGACGCCGGGTTCGGGGTGCTGACGCCACAGGGCACGTACTTCGTCACCGCCGACATCAGCCCGCTCGGCGGGCAGGACGGGGTGGAGTTCTGCCGCCGGCTGCCGGAGCGGTGCGGCGTGGTGGCGGTGCCGACGCAGGTCTTCTACGACCGTACCGAGGCCGGCCGACGACTGGTCCGGTTCGCCTTCTGCAAGCGCCCCGAGGTGCTCACCGAGGCCGTCTCCCGACTACGTGGGCTGTGACCACCACAGCCCTGGGTACCGCAGCCGGCTGACCGGTCGACTCAGGCGCTGTCGGCGAGGCCGGGACGGTTCCGGGCGGTCGCGTCGCTGACCGTCCCGCTCGCCGGGCGGGCCGCCGCGCGGATCCCCGCGCCGTCGAGCAGCGCGGCCTCGGCGTCGTCGAGGAAGGCCAGATCCGCCTCGACGTGCCGGCCGGCGGCGGAGAGCAGCAGGCCGACGACCGGATCCGCGGCCTCCCGGCGCAGCGTGCCGAGGTTGCGCAGCTCACGCAGCAGGTAACCGCGCTGGTTGGCGAGCACCGCCCGCAGCACCTCGGCCGAGCCGGACCGGACGGCGGCGGTGATCTTCAGGAAGAAGTCGTCGCGGAATCCTCCGCTGCGCGGGCTCGGCTCGGCCAGCCAGCGGTCCAGCTCGGCCCGACCGGCCGGAGTGATCTCGTAGACCACCCGGTCCGGCCGGACCGGCTGCGCCTGCCGCTCCGCACGCACCAGATCGTCCCGGGAGAGCCGGTCGAGGATCTGGTAGAGGTGACCGATGTTCAGCGGCCCCCACTGTGGACCGACCGCCGTCTCGAACGCGTTCTTCAGCTCGTAGCCGTAGCTGGGTCCCTCGGCGAGCAGTGCGAGCACCGCGTGCTGGATGGCCACGTCTCCTCCGTCCTCCGATCGTCACCGGTCGGACCCGGTCCGTGGACCACGGCACGGATCAGCTCCCGACCCCGGGGTGTTGCATTGTCACAATGTATGGCGCAGAGTGTCCTCACACGATCGGGGAGACACCTGATGCTTCGACTCGTCTGGCGACAACGGCCGGAACCACAGGACCCCGGCCGCGTACGACATTCTGGTCCGCCCGAAGGGAAGCCGTACACCGGTGGTTCGACGCCTGGCCGAGGAGTGACCATGTCGAACGACGGGGTACGGGTGACTCTCACCGGAGTCACCAAACGCTTCCCCACCGGACAGACGCCGTTGACCGCCGTGGACGACCTGTCCCTCGACGTCTCGGCCGGATCGGTGGTGGCGCTGACCGGCCCGAGCGGCTCCGGCAAGTCCACCCTGCTGCACCTGATCGGCGCGATCGAGCCGGTGGACGCGGGCACCGTCGAGGTCGGCGGTGAGCAGATCACCCGGCTGTCGCGGCGGGCCCTCGCCGGGTACCGCCGGACGGTCGGTTTCGTGTTCCAGCGCTACCACCTGCTGCCGGCACTCACCGCGCTGGACAACGTGATGGCGCCGGTGCTGCCGTACCGGGTCGGATTCGACCGGACGGCCCGGGCCCGGGAACTGCTCGACGCCGTCGGCCTGGCCGACCGGGAGCGGGCACTGCCGGCCCAGCTCTCCGGCGGCCAGCAGCAGCGGGTGGCGGTGGCCCGGGCCCTGATCGGCGGGCCGGCACTGGTGCTGGCCGACGAGCCCACCGGCAACCTCGACTCGACCACCGGCACGGAGATCATCGACCTGCTGCTCCGCCTGCACGACGAGCGGGGCATGACCGTCGTGCTCGCCACCCACGAACAGCACGTGGCGGCCCGGTGCGACCGCCTGGTACGGCTGCGCGACGGACGGATCGCGGAGGAACTCGACCTCACCGGTGACGCCGACGACCCCGCCGAGACCCTGCACCGGGCCACCCAGCTCCGGCTCTGACCGCTCGGGGGGTCAGAGCCCGGGCTGGCCGAGCGGTCACAGCCGGACTCACGCAGTCAGCACCAGAATGGCGAGGGGTCACAGCCGGACCGGCGAGCAGCCGGAACCGGGTTGGCGAGCGGTCACAGCCGGACCGGCAAGCAGCCGGAACCGGGTTGGCGAGCGGTCAGACCGGGCTGGCGATCCGGACCTCGGCGGCGATCCGCTCCGCCACGGCCTGGGCCAGTTCCAGGGTCAGTGCCTCGACCATCACCCGGACCAGCGGTTCGGTGCCGGAGGGGCGGAGCAGCACCCGACCGGTCTCGCCGAGTTCCGCCTCGGCCTGCCCGACCACGTCGAGTACGCCCTGTGCCCCGGCGCCGACCGTCCGGTCCGCGACCGGCACGTTGATCAGCACCTGGGGCAGCTTCGTCACCACCGACGCCAACTCGGCCAGTGAGCGGCCGGTCGCCGCCACCCGGGACATCAGGTGCAGGCCGGTCAGGATCCCGTCGCCGGTGGTGGCGTACGCGGGCATCACCAGGTGCCCGCTCTGCTCGCCGCCGAGCGCCAGCCCGGACGCCCGGAGCTCCTCCAGCACGTACCGGTCACCGACCTTGGTCTCGACCAGCCGGATGCCGGCGGCGGACATGGCCAGGCGGAGGCCGAGGTTGCTCATCACGGTCGCGACCAGGGTGTCCTGGGTCAGCGTGCCGGCCTCCCGCATGGCGAGGGCGAGGATGGCCATGATCTGGTCGCCGTCGACCTCCACGCCGTCGGCGCTGATCGCGACACACCGGTCCGCGTCGCCGTCGTGCGCGACCCCGAGGTCCGCCCCGTGCTCCAGCACCGCGGCCCGGAGCGCGTCGAGGTGGTTCGAGCCGCAGTCGTCGTTGATGTTGAGACCGTCCGGCTCCGCGTGGATCGCGATCACCTCGGCGCCGGCCTCCCGGTACGCGACCGGCGCGACCTCCGAGGCGGCGCCGTTCGCGCAGTCGACGACGATCTTCAGCCCGTCGAGGCGGTGCGGCACCGTCCCGACCAGGTGCTGTACGTAGTGCTCGGCACCGTCCAGCAGGTCGTGGACCCGGCCGATGCCGGCCCCGGTCGGGCGGGTCCAGCCGGCCGTGTCGTTCGCCTCGACGGCGGCCTCGATCCGGAGTTCGATCTCGTCGGGGAGCTTGTGCCCACCGGCGGCGAAGAGCTTGATCCCGTTGTCCGGCATCGGGTTGTGCGAGGCGGAGAGCATCACCCCGAAGTCCGCCTTGGCCTCGCTGACCAGGAAGGCCACCCCGGGGGTCGGCAGCACACCGACTCGTACCACGTTGGCGCCCGCGCTGGTCAGCCCCGCGACCACCGCCGCCTCCAACATCTCGCCACTGGCCCGGGTGTCCCGGCCCACCACCGCGAGCGGCGGATGACTGCGATCGGACTCGGCGAGGGTGTGCGCGGCGGCGACCGCCACCGCGAGCGCCAGCTCGGGAGTCAGGTCCGCGTTCGCGCGTCCACGTACGCCGTCAGTGCCGAACAGCCGCCCCATGCGCGAAACCTCCGTCAGAGCGCACCCGATGAAAAGACCCGGAAAGCCGGAACGGCCGGTACCGCCACCGCAGGAGGGGGGCGGTACCGGCCGTCCGGTCAGACGTACAAGAGTGTGAAGCTGGTGATCAACGCTTCGAGTACTGGGGCGCCTTGCGGGCCTTCTTGAGACCGTACTTCTTGCTTTCCTTCTCCCGGGCGTCCCGGGTGAGGAAGCCGGCCTTCTTGAGGGCGGGACGGTCGTCGGGGTCGTTCGTGATCAGCGCCCGGGCGATGGCGAGCCGCAGCGCGCCGGCCTGGCCGGTGATGCCGCCACCACGGAGGTTGGCGATCACGTCGAAGGCCTCGGCCTTCTCGGCGGTGACCAGCGGCTCCTTGATCAGCTGCTGGTGGACCTTGCTGGGGAAGTACGCCTCCAGCTCACGCCCGTTGCAGGTGATCTTGCCACTGCCGGGGACGATCCGGACCCGGACAATCGCCTCCTTGCGGCGGCCGACGGTCTGAATCGGGCGGTCGCCACGCGGGGCCCGGACCACCGGGGCGGGCACCGGAGCGTCGGCGGTCGCGATGGTGTCGGTCATGCTGTTTCCTTCGCCCGCGCTCACTGCGCGATCTGCTTGATCTCGAACGGCACCGGCTGCTGCGCGGCGTGCGGGTGCTCGGCACCGGCGTAGACCTTCAGCTTCTTGATCAGCTTACGGCCGAGCTTGTTGTGCGGAAGCATGCCCTTGACGGCCAACTCGATGGCCCGGTCGGGACGCTTGGCCAGCAGCTCCTCGTAGCGGACCTGCTTGAGGCCGCCCGGGTAGCCCGAGTGCCGGTAGGCGATCTTCTGCTGCCGCTTGTTACCGGTCAGCGCCACCTTGCCCGCGTTGACGATGACGACGAAGTCACCGGTGTCGACGTGCGGCGCGAAGGTCGGCTTGTGCTTGCCCCGCAGCAGCGTGGCGGCGTGGGTGGCCAGTCGGCCCAGCACGACGTCAGAGGCGTCGATGACGTGCCACTGACGCTCAATTTCACCCGGCTTCGGGCTGTACGTACGCACAGGTCTACCTTGTCTCGTCGTCGGTCTGGGGTCACGCACCGGTCGCCAGGCGCGTACGAACGACCAAGCGTACCTGAGGTACGTCCGCACCACCTGCTCGGGGCACGTCCGCTCTTGTCGGCACGCTTTCGGCTGTCACGTGAAAATTTGCTTGTCACACAACAGCAGGCAACGATACCCGGTCGCCCGCGCCGGGGTCAAAACGGCCCCTACCGGCGCTGTCAGGAAGGGCCCCTTTCTCTACCGAAAACGATAACAAGGGGCCCTTCCTTACACGCCTGGCAGGGCGTGGCTGCGGGCCGGCCGGCGGTAGACCACCCAGGTGACCACGAAGCAGAGGGCGTACCAGGCGATGAAGGCGAGGTAGGCGGCGTCGGCGGTCTGGTAGGCCAGGAACGACTGCCGGAAGGCGATGTTGACCAGGACGCCGCCGAAGGCGCCGACCGCGCCGGCGATCCCGATCAGCGCCCCGGAGAGCCGCCACGCCTGCCGCTGCGCCGTCGCCGGGTCGAGCCGGCCCGACTCGACCGCCTGCGCCGCCTTGGCCCGGAAGATCGCCGGGATCATCTTGTACGTCGATCCGTTGCCGATCCCGGAGAAGACGAACAGCCCGATGAAGCCGACCAGGTAGAGCGGCAGCGAGCGCTCACCGGAGGCGAAGTACACCAGGGCGGCGCCGCCGGCCATCGCCGCGAAGTTCCACAGGGTGACCCGGGACCCGCCGAACCGGTCGGCCAGCCAGCCGCCGACCGGACGGATCAGCGAGCCGACCAGCGGCCCGAGGAAGGTCAAATACGCCGCGTCGATCGGGGTGGCGAACTGCTCGGCGAACTGCACCTGGAGCACCTGGCCGAAGGCGAAGCCGAAGCCGATGAAGGAGCCGAAGGTACCGATGTACAGCACCGACATGATCCAGGTGTGCGGATCCCGGGCGGCGTCGCGCATCGCGCGCTTCTCGTTGCGGACGCCGGTGATGTTGTCCATGTACCGGGCCGAGGCGAGCGCGGCGATCACGATCAGCGGAAGGTAGACGGCGGGGACCAGCCGCGGGTACGCGGCACCCGCGGTGGCCAGCACCGCCAGTCCGACCAGTTGCACGGCGGCGACGCCGATGTTGCCGCCGCCCGCGTTCAGGCCCAGCGCCCAGCCCTTGAGCCGCTGCGGGTAGAAGAGGTTGATGTTCGCCATCGACGAGGCGAAGTTGCCGCCGCCGACACCGGCGAGACAGGCCAGCAGCATCAGCGTGCCGTACGACACGCCCGGCTCGATCAGGATCGCCATCGGCACCGCCGGCAGGAGCAGCAGCGCGGCGCTGACGATGGTCCAGTTCCGGCCGCCGAACCGGGCCACCGCCAGGGTGTACGGCAGCCGCAGGGCCGCGCCCAACGCGGTCGGTACGGCGGTGAGCAGGAACTTCCCGGCCGGATCGATGCCGTACTCGGGCCCGAGGAAGAGCACCATCACCGACCAGAGGCTCCAGACGGAGAAGCCGATGTGCTCAGAGGTGATCGAGACGATCAGGTTGCGCCGGGCGATCGGCGCCCCGGTGGTGCGCCAGAAGTCGGGATCCTCCGGGCGCCAGTCGTCGATCTGGTGTCGGCGGGCCGGGGCGCTGGCCTCGGCTTCCTGCACCGCCGAGGCGGTGGCCGTACTGTCGGTGCCGCCGGGAGCGGCCATCGTGCCCGTACGGGCGGCGGTGTCGGTCATGCCGCCCGAACGTAGGAGCGGCCGGTTTCCCGGCCGTTCGCGCTCCGGGTCGGGCCGGCAACGGTCCGCGCACGACCGGTCCGGTCAGGTGGTGAGACGGCTCCGCTCCCGGCGGGTCGTGCTTACCGGGCCGGGTGACCCGGGCCGCCGTCAGTCCAGCTCGCGCCGGCCGCCGAAGACCGCGAACCGCCACGCCTTGTAGAAGCAGTCGACGCCGACGAAACCGGCCTCGGCCAGCCAGCGGCACTGGTCGGGGACCGGGGCCGGGCGGTCGTGCACCATCCGCTCCCGGGCTCCGGCGATCTCCTCCGCGGTGGCGCCGAGCGCGGTGATCTGGGCCTGCCACACCTCGTCGTACCGGTGGTCGAGGTCGGGGGTGGGACCGGCCACCTGGTCGGCGTTGACAAAAACCCCACCCGGCACCAGCACCTGCCGGACCCGCCGGTAGAGGTCGCGCTTGGTCGTGTCGTCCAGGTGGTGGATGGCCAGGGCCGAGACGACCGCGTCGTACGGCCCACCGGGCAGCGGCCCGGCCAGGTCGGCGACGACCGTCGTGTACGGCACGCCGCGCCGGTGGAGGTGTCCCTCGGCGACCGCCAGCATCGCCGGCGCCGCGTCGAGCAGGGTCGGCCGGATCCCCGGCACGGCGCCGGCGAGCAGCAGGCTGAGCAGTCCGGTGCCGGCGCCGAGGTCGAGCACCGTCGGCGTACGCCCGGAGGCGAGCGCCCGACGCAGCGGCGGAGCCGCCACCTCCACCGCCGTGCCGTAGAAGTCGTCGAAGCACGGCAGCAGTCGACGCCGGGACTCGTCGTACGTGCCGGCCGCCGCGTCGAACAGGTGAACCACGGCCATCACACATCTCCTGCATGTGGAAGATCCATCTCAGCTGCCGCGGGTGATCCTAATCCGGGCCCGGGCCGCCGGCACCACGGCGCCCGTCACGGCGATCGGACCGGATACCGGCCGACCGGCTGCCCCGGCTCTGTGTGAGCGGCTCTTGACAGGCCCGAAACACACGGGACCCGGCAGTGAAACCGGCCGCCGGCACGCTTCGGACATGACAGACGGTGCACGAGCTGCGACGCATTCGAGTGATGTGTCCCAGGACGTCGCCACGCACTGCCCCTACTGCGCCCTGCAGTGCGGCATGACACTGCGCGCCGCCGAGCCCGGCGGCCGGGTCGAGGTGCTGCCCCGACAGTTCCCCACCAACCGCGGCGGGCTCTGCCAGAAGGGCTGGACCGCGGCCGAGCTCCTCGACCATCCGGACCGGCTCACCACACCGTTGCTGCGGGACCGTCCCGGCGCCGAACTGCGGCCGGCGAGCTGGGCCGAGGCGCTGGACCGGATCACCACCGGGGTCCGCACCGTGCAGGAGTCGTACGGCCGGGACGCGGTGGCGGTCTTCGGCGGCGGTGGCCTCACCAACGAGAAGGCGTACGCGCTCGGCAAGTTCGCCCGGGTCGCGCTCGGCACCCGCAACATCGACTACAACGGCCGGTTCTGCATGTCCTCGGCGGCGGCGGCCGGGATGCGCGCCTTCGGCGTCGACCGAGGGCTGCCCTTTCCGTTGGCCGACCTCGGTACCGCCGACACTCTGCTGCTGGTCGGCGCCAACGTCGCCGAGACCATGCCGCCGCTGGTCCGCTACCTGATCGAGCAGCGGCAGCGGGGCGGCACCCTGATCGTGGTCGACCCCCGGGTCACCGCGACCGCCCGGCAGGCCACCCTGCACCTGCAGCCCACCCCCGGTACCGACCTCGCGGTCGGCAACGCGCTGCTGCACATCGCCCTGGCCGAGGGCCTGCTCGACAAGGACTACATCGCCGCCCGGACCAGCGGTTTCGACCAGGTCCGCCGGGTCGCGGCCGGCTACTGGCCGGCCCGGGTCGAACAGCTCTCCGGGGTGCCGGTGGCCGACCTGGAGGCGGCGGCCCGGGCGCTCGGCACCGCCGAACGGGCGGTCATCCTGACCGCGCGCGGCGCCGAACAGCACGCCAAGGGTGTCGACACGGTGAGCGCGTTCATCAACCTGGCCCTGGCGCTTGGGCTGCCCGGCCGGCCCGGTTCCGGGTACGGCTGTCTGACCGGCCAGGGCAACGGCCAGGGTGGGCGCGAGCACGGGCAGAAGGCCGACCAGCTCCCCGGCTACCGCCGGATCGACGACCCGGCTGCCCGGGAACACGTCGCCGGGGTCTGGGGGGTGGCACCGGAGGCCCTGCCCGGACCGGGTGTGTCGGCGTACGAGCTGCTCAACGCGCTCGGCACCGCCGACGGCCCGAAGGCGCTGCTGGTCTTCGGCTCCAACCCGGTGGTGTCGGCGCCCCGGGCGGCCCGGGTCACCGACCGGCTGCGCGCCCTCGACCTGCTGGTCGTCGCCGACTTCGTCCGTTCCGAGACCGCCGACCTCGCCGACGTGGTGCTGCCCACCGCGCAGTGGGCGGAGGAGGACGGCACCATGACCAACCTGGAGGGCCGGGTGCTGCGCCGCCGGGCGCTGCGTCCGCCGCCGCCGGGGGTCCGGACCGACCTGGCGATCCTCGCCGAGCTGGCCGACCGGCTCGACCCGGTGTCGACGGTCGGCGCCGGGCCGGTGTTCCCGACCGACCCTCGGGAGGTCTTCACCGAGCTGCGTCGGGCCTCGGCGGGCGGTACCGCCGACTACTCGGGGATCAGCTGGGACCGGATCGACGCCGAACAGGGGGTCTTCTGGCCCTGCCCCGACCCGGACCGGCCGGGCACCCCACGGATGTTCACCGACCGGTTCGCCACCCCGGACGGCCGGGCCCGGTTCGTGCCGGTGGAGCACCGGGCGGTCGCCGAGGAGGTCTGCCCGGACTATCCGGTCTACCTCACCACCGGCCGGGTGCTCGCGCAGTACCAGTCCGGGGCGCAGACCCGGCGGATCGGGCCGCTGCGCACGGCCGCGCCGAACGCCTTCGTGGAACTGCACCCCGACCTGGCGGCCCGGCTCGGCGTCGAGGACGGCGACGAGGTACGGGTGACCAGCCGGCGCGGCGAGATGCGGGCCCCGGCCCGGCTGACCCCGACGATCCGCCCGGACACCGTCTTCGCCCCGTTCCACTGGGCGGGTACGGCCCGGATCAACTCGGTGACCAGCGACGCTCTCGACCCGGTCTCCCGGATGCCGGAGTTCAAGGTCTGCGCGGTCCGGGTCGAGAAGGCGTGAACGGGGCCGAGCGGATGTGGACGGGCTACGAGTGGGCGTGAGCCGGGGTCGACGGCCGTGAGCGGGGGTTGGCGCGGCGTGCACGGGGGTCGGGCGGGCGTGGACCAGATGCGGGCAGACGGGAACGAGCGAGAGGCGAGCACCGTGGGCAACTCAGGCAACCGGATCGTCATCGTCGGACACGGCATGGCCGGCGCCCGGCTGGCGGCCGAGCTACCGGCCCGGTCACCGGACGTGAAGGTCACCGTGCTCGGTGCAGAGCCGCACCGGGCCTACAACCGGATCATGCTGTCCAGCCTGCTGGCCGGCAAGGTCGACGAAGCAGGTGTGGAACTGGCCGAGGCGGCCGGGCACGGGATCGACGTACGACCGGGGGTCGAGGTGACCTCGATCGACCGGGTGACCCGGACGGTCCGGACCGACCGGGGCGACGTGCTCGGCTACGACCACCTGGTGCTCGCCACCGGCGGCCGGGCACTGATCCCGCCGCTGCGGGGCCTGGGTTCGGAGCCGCTGCCGGACCGGGTCGCGGTCTTCCGCACCCTCGACGACTGCCGCCGGATCCTCGCCGTCGCCACCGAGGCCCGCCGGGCGGTGGTGCTCGGCGGCGGGCTGCTCGGCCTGGAGGCGGCCCGTGGCCTGGCCACCCGTGGGCTCGACGTGCAGGTGGTGCATCCGGTCGGCCACCTGATGGAACGGCAGCTCGATCCGGCCGCCGGGGCGGTGCTGGCCCGGACCCTGGCCGGGCTCGGTGTCACCACCCACCTGGAGGTGGCGGCGGCCGCGGTCGACGTCCGTGCCGACGAGGTGGTGCTCACCCTCTCGGACGGCCGCGAGATCAGCACCGATCTGCTGGTCCTCTCCTGCGGGGTACGTCCCGACGTGGCGCTGGCCCAGGCCGCCGGGCTGACCGTGCAGCGGGGCGTGGTGGTCGACGACCGGCTGCGGACCAGCGACCCGGACATCTCGGCGATCGGCGACTGCGCCGAACACGACGGGATGGTGGGCGGCCTGGTCGCCCCGGCCTGGGAACAGGCCCGGGTGCTGTCCCGGGTGCTGACCGGGGACGCCCCCGGCGAGCGCTACCGGCCGCGTCCCCCGGTGACCCGGCTGAAGGCGGCCGGCATCGACCTCGCCGCGATGGGTGATCCCGGCTTCGGCGGCGGCTCCGACGTGGAGGAACTCAGTTTCTCCGACCCGAGCCGGGGGACGTACGCCCGGTTGCGGATCGTCGGCGAGCGGCTGACCGGCGCGATCATGCTCGGCGACAACCCGGCGGTCGGCACCGTGATCCAGCTCTTCGACCGGGGTACGCCGGTGCCGCTGGACCGCCGGACCCTGCTGCTGGGCCGCAGCCGCGACGCGGCGGCCCCGACCGCCGTCGAGTCGCCGGCGCTGATGCCGGACGCGGCGACGGTCTGTCAGTGCAACACCGTGCGCAAGGGCGCGCTGGTGCGCTCCTGGCGCGCCGGAGCCCGGAGCATGGACGAACTGGTCGCCGCCACCCGGGCGACCACGGGCTGCGGCAGCTGCCGGGACGCCGTCGAGGGCATCCTCGGCTGGCTCTCCACAGTAGACACACCGGACGCGGCGGAAGAGGTGGCAGCCTGATGGGAACCTCCAGACGACTTGTTGTCATCGGCAACGGCATGGTGGGGCAGCGTTTCGTCGAGGCGTTGCGCTCCCGGGACACCGCCGGCCGTTGGCAGGTCACCGTGCTCGGCGAGGAGGGCCGGCCGGCGTACGACCGGGTCCGGTTGTCGGCCTTCTTCGACGGGGTCAGCGCCGAGGAACTCAGCCTGCACCGACCCGACGACGGGGTCGACCTGCGGCTGGGCGAGCCGGTCACGGCCATCGACCGGGAACGTCGGGTGGTCCGGACCGGAGCCGGCGAGTACCCGTACGACGCGGTGGTGCTGGCGACCGGGTCGTACCCGTTCGTGCCGCCGATCGACGGCGCGTACGTCGACGCGGGACCGGACGCGCTCGGCCCGACCCCGGCGCTGCGCGCCGGCGTCTTCGTCTACCGCACCCTGGACGACCTCTCCGCGATCCGTGACTTCGCCAAGGGCCGGCGGACCGGGGTGGTGATCGGCGGCGGCCTGCTCGGTCTGGAGGCGGCGAACGCCCTGCGCCTGCTCGGGCTCGGCACCCACGTGGTGGAGTTCGCCCCCCGGCTGATGCCGGTGCAGGTCGACGAGGCCGGTGGTGCGATGCTGCGCCGCTACGTCGAGGAACTCGGCGTCGTCCCGCACCTCGGGGTGGCCACCACCGCGATCCGGTCCCGCCCGGACGGCGGGCTGGCCGGGCTGACCCTCTCCGACGGCGGTTGGCTGCCGGCCGACCTGGTCGTGGTCGCGGCCGGGATCCGTCCCCGGGACGAACTGGCCCGGGCCGCCGGGTTGGACCTCGGCGAGCGCGGCGGGGTACGCGTCGACAGCGCCTGCCGCAGCAGCGACGAGCGGATCTGGGCGGTCGGTGAGTGTGCCGCCGTCGAGGGGGTCTGCTACGGCCTGGTCGCACCCGGCTACGCGATGGCCGAGGTGGTGGCCGACCAGCTCGTCGGCGGTACGGCGAGCTTCCCCGGCGCCGACACCTCGACGAAGTTGAAGCTGCTCGGGGTGGACGTGGCCGCCTTCGGCGACGCGCACGGGCGGACGCCGGGCTGCCTGGACGTCACGTTCGTCGACCCGGCCACCCGGGTGTACGCCAAACTGGTCCTCTCCGACGACGCGAAGACCCTGCTCGGCGGGGTGATGGTCGGGGACGTCACGGCGTACCCGACGCTGCGGGCCAGTGTCGGCGGTCCGCTGCCCGGTGCCCCGCTCGCCCTGCTCGCCCCGGCCGGGGACGGCACCGGCACCGGGGCCGGGATCGGCGCGCTGCCCGGCACCGCGCAGGTCTGTTCCTGCAACGGGGTGACCAAGGACCAGCTCGTCGGGGCGATCGCCGAGGGCTGTGCGGACGTACCGGCGCTGAAGGAGTGCACCCGCGCCGGGACCAGCTGCGGTTCCTGCGTACCGATGCTGAAGCAGTTGCTGGCGGTCTCCGGGGTGCGGCTCAGCAAGGCGCTCTGCGAGCACTTCGAGCACAGCCGCCAGGAGTTGTTCGACATCGTCCGGGTCCGGGGCATCACGACCTTCTCCCAGCTCGTCGCCGAACACGGCCGCGGCCGGGGCTGCGACATCTGCAAACCCGCGGTGGCGTCGATCCTGGCCTCGCTCGGCAACGGGTACGTACTCGACGGCGAGCAGGCGACGCTGCAGGACACCAACGACCACTTCCTGGCGAACATCCAGCGGGACGGGACGTACTCGGTGGTGCCCCGGATACCGGGCGGGGAGATCACCCCGGACAAGCTGATCGTGATCGGCGAGGTGGCCCGGGACTTCCAGCTCTACACCAAGATCACGGGCGGGCAGCGGATCGACCTGTTCGGCGCCCGGGTCGAGCAGCTGCCGAAGATCTGGAAGCGGCTGGTCGACGCCGGTTTCGAGTCCGGCCACGCGTACGGCAAGGCGCTGCGTACGGTCAAGTCCTGCGTCGGCTCCACCTGGTGCCGGTACGGGGTGCAGGACTCGGTCGGGCTCGCCATCGCGCTGGAACTGCGCTACCGGGGACTGCGCGCACCCCACAAGATCAAATCTGCGGTCTCCGGCTGCGCCCGGGAGTGTGCCGAGGCCCGGAGCAAGGACTTCGGGGTGATCGCCACCGACAACGGCTGGAACCTCTACCTCGGCGGCAACGGCGGCTTCCGGCCCCGGCACGCCGAACTCTTCGCCACCGACCTCTCCACCGAGGACCTGGTCCGCCACATCGACCGGTTCCTGATGTTCTACATCCGCACCGCCGACCGGCTGCAGCGGACCGCCGCCTGGATCGAGGCGATGGACGGCGGCCTGGACCACCTGCGGGCGGTCATCGTCGACGACTCGATCGGGCTCTGCGCCGACCTCGACGCCGCGATGGCCCGGCACGTCGAGTCGTACGCGGACGAGTGGCGGGAGACCCTTGCCGATCCGGACCGGCTGCGCCGGTTCACGTCCTTCGTCAACGCGCCGGACGTACCGGATCCGTCCATCACGTTCGAGGTGGAACGGGGACAGCCCGTTCCGGCCCTGGGAGAACGCCGACCGGTGGCGCTCGGCCTCCCGACGAGCATGGGGGTACCGAATTGACTCCGGACACCACGATCAACGACGACCGCCGGTGGACGACGATCTGCCCGTACCCCCGGCTTGAGCCGGAACGCGGGGTGGCCGCGCTGGTCGACGGCGAACAGGTCGCCGTCTTCCGGACCTACGACGACCGACTCTTCGCCATCGGCCAACGGGACCCGATCGCCGGCGCGTACGTGATGGCCCGGGGCATCGTCGGTAGCCGCGGCGACGCCCCCACCGTCGCCTCCCCGCTGCACAAGCAGGTCTACGACCTGCGGACCGGCGAGTGCCTCGACGTGCCCGGCGTCCGCGTGCCGAGCTATCCGGTGCGCTGCCGGGACGGCCTGGTCGAGGTGGCCACCCGACCGGCCCCGGCGAACCACCCGCACCGGTCACCGGACCCGGCCCGGACCTCGGACGCCGGTCGTGACGACGCCGGGTCACCGGTGGCCGCCGGCACGGCGGGCGGCAACCGGTCGGGCGATCGCCCCGGAGCGCACTGATGGCCGACGAACTCTCCGGGTTCACCATCGGGGTGACCGCGGACCGGCGCCGCGACGAACTCACCGCGATGCTGGAACGGCGCGGCGCCCGGGTGGTGCTCGCCCCGGCCCTGCGCATCGTGCCGCTGGCCGACGACACCGAACTGCGGGCCGCGACCCGGGCCTGTCTGGACAACCCGCCGGACATCCTGATGGCCAACACCGGTATCGGAATGCGCGGCTGGCTGGAGGCGGCCGAGGGCTGGGGGCTCGCCGAACCGCTGCGCTCGGTCCTCTCGCACGCCTACATCGTCAGCCGGGGGCCGAAGGCGCGGGGCGCGATCCGGGCCGCCGGCCTGCACGACGAATGGTCACCCGCCTCGGAGAGCTGCGACGAGGTGATCGCCCACCTCCAGCAACGCGGGGTACGCGGCCAGCTCATCGCCATGCAACTGCACGGCGAACGACAACCGGAATGCACCGCCGCCCTGGAGGAGGCCGGCGCGACGGTGATCGAGGTGCCGGTCTACCGGTGGGCGCCACCGACCGACCCGGCACCGCTGCACCGGCTGATCGACCTGATCGCCGGACGGCTCGTCGACGCGGTCACCTTCACCTCCGCGCCGGCGGTCACCGCGCTGCTCCGGGCCGCCGGGCCGAGCACCGACGCGGTGCTGGACGCGCTGCGCACCGACGTACTGGCCGCCTGTGTCGGGCCGGTCACCGCGGCCCCGCTGCGCCGGCACGGCGTACCGGTGGTCGCACCCACCCGGGCCCGGCTCGGCGCGCTGGTCCGCACCATGGTGGACGAACTGCCGCCCCGGGCGGTCAGCGTCAAGGTCGCCGGGCACCTGCTGACCCTGCGCGGACACGCGGCCATCCTGGACGGCGAACTGCGCCCGCTGGCACCCGCGCCGATGGCGGTGCTGCGGGCGCTGGCCAGCACCCCCGGCCGGGTGATGTCCCGGGCCGCCCTGCTGCGCACCCTGCCCCGGGGTGCCGACGAGCACGCCGTGGAGATGGCCGTGGCCCGGTTGCGGGCTGGTCTGCGTACACCCGGTCTGGTGCAGACCGTGGTCAAGCGCGGCTACCGGCTACCGGTCGACTGAACCCGCCCGGTCTGGTGCAGACCGTGGTCACGCGCGGCTACCGGTTACCGGTCGACCGAGCCGCCCGGATCCGGGCCTTGACTGGCGGACGGCCGGTTGACAGGGTGGGTGCGCGACGCATCGGCGGTTGTCTCTCGGTTGCGACCCGGACCGTGCCCCGAGTCCCCCGGAGGCACGCGTCGCACCCCTGGCAGCGGTGGCTCCGACGCGTGGCGCCACCCCGCCGCACCACCGCCACGTGCTTCGTGCCGACTGGCTTCCCGCCGAGGAGGTTCGAATGACCAGCCGTATCCGTGCGCTGGCCAGCGCGGTGGTGGCCACGGCCCTGCTCGCCACCGTCGGCTGTTCCGGCTCCGACGACCCGGACCCCGGCGGACAGCCCGACCGGGTGACCTACCTGACGGGTTTCGGCACCGGTGGTCACGACGCGTTCGCGTGGGTGGCGAAGGAGAAGGGCTTCTACCGGGACGCCGGGCTCGACGTCGAGGTGCAGTTGGGCGCCCCGGCGACGAACAACCAGGTGCTGCTCTCCGGCAAGGCCCAGTTCACCTACAGCGACGTGACACAGCTGATGATCCAGACCGGCGGTCGCCGGATCACCGACATGCGGGTCATCGCCGCCGTACACCAGAGCACACTGGTCGCCATCTTCGCTCCCGAGGGATCCGGCGTCACCACGCCGAAGGACCTGGAGGGTAGGAAGGTCGGCGTGGCCGCCGGTTCGATCACCAGCAGCCTGCTGCCGGCGTACGGCAGGCTCGCCGGCTTCGACGCCAACAAGCTGGAGTTCGCCGAGGCGACCCCACAGAACCTGGTGGGCCTGCTCGCCAGCGGCCAGGTCGACGTACTCAGCACCTTCGTGATCACCCGGAACACGGTCGAGACGGTGACCAGGAAGAAGATGGTCGTCATGCCGGTCGCCGACCACCTGCCCGAACTGCTCGGCACCGGGCTCACCACCACCGTCGGGTACGCCCGGGACAACCCGGACCTCGTGCGACGGTTCCAGGAGGCCTCGATGAAGGGCCTGCGGTACACGATCGAACACCCCGACGAGGCGGCGAAGATCATGAAGGCCAGCAACCCGGCCGTCAACGAGCAGGGTGCCGCCGCGGAGATCCGGCTGATGGCCCCGTACGTCACCTCCGCCCCGGGTGGGGTGTTCGGCGCCATCGACGAACAGCGGGCCGCCCGGGCCATCACCGTCCTGCAGGGCGCCGGGCTGGTACCGCCCGGACTCACCCCGGACAAGGTGATCGACTTCAACATCGTGCCGAAGACCTGACCGACAGCGTGCAGACTCCGGGGGCGACGGGTGGGCGGAATGCCGACCGCCCCGGCCCCGACCCGGGTGAGTACGGAGGCCCGGGAGAGTACGGTGGTTCGGCCCTCCTGCCGACCGGGCGGCCCTGGCCACCACCACCGGTCCGACAGCCGCGATGAGCGGCCGGTCGGCACTGCCCCCGGTCGCCCGGATCGGGCTGCCGGTCGCCGGGGTGGCGACCGCGATCGGACTCTGGTGGCTGTCGACCATCGTCCTCGACATCGATCCGCTCTTCCTGCCGGCGCCGCCGGACGTCGTCGACGCCTTCGTCCTGGAGGGCGGCTACCTCGCCGAGGAGGCCTGGTCGACGCTCTGGGCGACGCTCGCCGGATTCGGCATCGCCGCGGTCGGCGGCCTGCTCGCCGGCATGCTGCTGACCAGTTCCCGGCTGCTGGAACAGGCCGCCATGCCGATCATCGTGGCGTTCAACGCGATCCCCAAGGTCTCCCTCGTCCCACTGCTCATCCTCTGGATGGGCTACGGCGCGAAGCCCCGGATCACCCTGATCGTGCTCGTCGCGTTCTTCCCGATCATGGTCTCGACCATGTCCGGGCTGACCTCGACCCCGACCGAACTGACCGAACTGACCCGGTCGCTGGACGCGTCCCGTGCACAGACCTACCGCAAGGTCCGGTTGCCGTGGGCCCTGCCCCAGGTGTTCGTCGGCCTGAAGGTGGGGATGACCCTGGCCCTGATCGGGGCGGTGGTGGCCGAGATCCAGAGTCCGAACGCCGGCCTCGGCTCGGTCATCCTCACCACCCAGCAGTCCGCGAACACCCCGCTGGCGTTCGCCGCGATCAGCATCCTGGCGGTCTTCGGGATCGGCCTGTTCTACCTGGTGGCCGCCGCCGAGCGGCTCGCCGTACCGTGGGCCCGGCAGATCACCTCCTAGCCCCGGCTCAGAGCAGCCCGGTGCCGCCGTTGAGGTTGAGGTTGACCGCGTTGACGGCCGGGTTCTCCAACAGGAATACGGCGGCGTCGGTGACGTCCGCCATCGTGGTGAGCCGCCCGGTCGCGGTCCGGGCCCGGTACGTCTCGTGCACCTCCGCCGGCTGCCGCGCCCAGAACGGGCTGTCCGCGACGATGCCCGGGTGCAGGGCGTTGACCCGTACCGGGGCGAGTTCGGCGGCCAGCACGTTCACCAGGCCGACCACGCCGGCGTTCACCGTGGAGACGGTGGCCGAACCGGGGAACGGCCGGTCCTTCGAACCGCCGCCGAAGAGCAGGATCGAGGCGTCCGGCACGAGCCTGGACCGCAACGTGTGCACCACCTCGGTGTAGCCGACCAGTTTGACCGTGACCAGGCTGACCGCCCGGTCGATCTGGTAGTCCGCGACCCGGTTGACGTCCCGGACGAAGGCGGCGAGGACCAGGTGCCCGACCAGGCCGATCCCGGCCAGCGCCTCCGCGACACCGCCGGGTTGGGCGAGGTCGACGGCGACACCGGTGGTCCGACCGCCGATCTCGGCCGCCACCGCTTCGGCCCGCCCGGGGTCACGCCCGGTCACGACAACGTCGCGGCCACGCCCGGCATAGTGCCCGGCCAGGTCCCGGCCCAGACCGGAGGTGCCGCCGACGACAACAACGCAGCCGCTGTCCCGCCCGTCGCGCCGCGCCATGTGCCGCTCCTTCCGCCGTGCGGAACCGAGCCGCGAAGGCCTCCTCACGGACCGGCGGATCCGCCCTCCGGGACCCGGCCCGGCCGTGTCCCGGAGGGTTCACGCGGATCAGCCGACCGGGGTCGGACGCCCCCGGCCGTGCTCGGCGCGCAGCGTCGCCATGGCGTGCTGCACCACGTTCACCAGCACGTGCTTGACCGACTCGCGGTGCCGCGCGTCGCACATCACCAGCGGCACGTGCGGCGCGATGGCCAGCGCCTCCCGCACCTCCTCCGACTCGTACTGCGGCGCGCCGTCGAAGCAGTTCAACGCCACCACGTACGGGAGGTTCCGGTTCTCGAAGTAGTCCAGCGGCGCGAACGCGTCGGTGATCCGCCGGGTGTCGACCAGCACCGCCGCGCCGACCGCACCCCGGATGATCTCGTCCCACATGAACCAGAACCGGGTCTGTCCGGGGGTACCGAACAGATAGAGGATCAGGTCCTGGGCCATGGTGATCCGGCCGAAGTCCATGGCGACCGTGGTGGTCTCCTTGCCCGGCACCTTGGAGGGATCGTCGATGCCGACCCCGGCCGCGGTCATCACCGCCTCCGTGGTCAGCGGAGTAATCTCCGAGACGGCGCCGACCAGCGTCGTCTTACCGACCCCGAAGCCGCCGGCAATAACGATCTTGGCGGAGGTGATGCCTCCCCCTCCACCTCCACCGCCGGGGCGCGACCGGGCCGGGTCATAGCCTGCGAAGTCCACTTAGCACCCTCTCAAGCAGTTCCATCCGCTCCTCGTACGCCTCCGACGGCGGAGCGGCACTGTGCAACGTCAGCAGGCTGTCCGCCACCATGTCGGCGACCAGAACCCGGGCGACACCCAACGGCAACCGGGCGTACGCGGCGATCTCCGCCAGCGACTGCGCCCGGCCCTCGCAGATCGTGGCGATGCGGTGCTTGTCATGACCGGCGAACCGGGACTCGACGACCGCGGCCGGACTCGCCGAGAGCACCGCTTCGAGCGCGATGTCCTGGCGAGGTTCGGTGCGACCGCGGGTGACCGCGTACGGGCGGACGAGAGCACCCCGCGGATCCTCACGTCGTCCCTCCATGTCGCGGTCACCTCCTCAGGTTCGTCTTGCGGTCGCACCGGTCCATTCCTGACAAGCCGTACTAGGGACGCGAGACAGCCTCGCGCGGCAGCGGCACCAGCGCCGCACCCACCCGCTCGACGAGCAGGGCCATCTCGTATCCCACCTGACCCACGTCACAGCTCCGCGCCGCCAGCACGGCCATCGAGGAACCATCGCTGATCGACATCAGGAACAGGTATCCGCTGTCCATCTCGATGACGGTCTGCAGGACGCCGCCGGCGCTGAACATCCGCGACGCCCCGTCGGTCAGGCTGACCACCCCGGAGGTGATCGCGGCGAGCTGGTCCGCCCGGTCGGCGGGCAGGTCGCGGGACGAGGCGAGGAGCAGACCGTCCGCCGAGACCGCCACCACGTGGGCGATCCCCGCGACGCTGTCGGCAAAGTTGGTGAGCAGCCAACTCATGTCCTGCATCGCTGCTGGCCTGTTCATCCGCTGGTCTCCTTGGTTGAGGTGATGCCGTTCTGGTCCACGCCGGCTGTCCGGCCGCGCTGGACGCCCCGGTGGTAGGCCGACAACAGACCGCGTACCTCGTCAGGGGTGCGCCGGGTCCGATCCCGACCGGTCTTGGTCTCGACACCGCCGGGAACCAGCTGTGCCTGCGGTACCCGCTTCGGCAGACCGGAGCGGGTCGTGCCGGCGGTGGAGGGTTCCGCCGCCCGGCTGGCCAGAGCCCAGCCCTCGTCGGCGGCCGTCCGCCAGGCCCCGGTCGGCGGGCTCGTCGGCTGTGCCGCCGGAGCCGGAGCCGGTGCCGGAGCGGGAGCCGCTGGCGGTGGCGACGGCGGGCTGTACGGAGCCGGCGGCGGCGCCGAGCGGCCCGGGGTACGGGCGGCCAGCGGAGTCCGGCCCGGCGTCGCCGTGTTCGCCGGGGCCGCCATCGGAGCCGCGGCAGCCGCCGGGTTCTGCTGGTAACCGCCGGGCGGGACGGTGAAGATCGCGGTCGCGTCCGATCCGTGTGAGCGGAACCAGACCGCCTCCATCTCGCGGAAGATCGGCGAGTCGCCGGTGTCCTCCAGCCGGGGTGCGACGCTCGCCGTGTTGGTGGCCGGCGGGCCGGCGACCGGCATCCCCGCGACCGGACCGGCCGGCAGGCCGGCGGCGGGCGCCGGAGCCGGAGCCGGGGTGTTGCCGGCGAGCGAGGTCGGGTTGCCCGGGCTGCGCTGCGGCAGCGAGCCGACCGTCGGGTACGCCACCGTCGGCGAGCTGAACCCCGCGGCGGCGGGCAGACCCGGGTGCGGCGGCGGCGGACTCTGGGACGGGACCATCGTCTGGTACGTCGGCGTCGGCGCACCCGACAGCTGCGTCGCGGTCAGCTGCGTCGGCGGCTGGGCCGGCGGTGCACCGGCGTTGACCGGCAGCGGCCGTGACGGCTCCGGGACCGGTGGCGTCGTCTGCCACTGCGGCTGTGCCGGCGCCGCGCTGCGCCACTGGTCGGTCAGGGTCGCGGCGCGGGACGCACCGGCCGGCGCCAACGGCTCCGACCAGTTCCCGTTCGAGGTCGTCGGCGCCGGGTTCATCGCGGACGGACCGGGCTCGACGGCGAGCGGCTGCCGCGGCCGGCCGAGCACCTGGTCCCGACCCCGGGGTTTGGGCAGCACGATCGCGCTGGCCGGCAGCGTGACCTGGGCGACCGTTCCGCCGTCCACGTTGCGCCGCAGGTCGACCCGGATGCCGTGCCGGTGGGCGAGCCGACCGACGACGGCCAGACCCATCAGCCGGAAGGCCGCCACGTCGACCGCGGGCGGTTCCGCGAGCCGACGGTTCAGCGCGTCCATCTGCTCCTCGCTGAGCCCGAGACCCCGGTCCTCGACCTGGACCAGCACGTAGTCCCGGATCCGTCGGGCGTCGGCGACGACGGTGGTGTGCGGGGGCGAGAAGCGGGTCGCGTTGTCGAGCAGTTCCGCGACGAGCCGGACCACATCGTTGACCGCGTGCGCGGCGACCGAGATGTCCGTGTCGACGGTGCCGAACTCGATCCGGTTGTAGAGCTCGACCTCGGACTGCGCGGCCCGGAGCGCGTCGATCAGCAGCGCGTCCTCACGCCGCGGAGCGGTGGAGTCCGCACCCGCCAGCACGAGCAGGTTCTCGTCGTTACGGCGCATCCGGGTGGCCAGGTGGTCGAGCTCGAAGAGCTGGGCGAGCCGCTTCGGGTCCTCTTCGCCACGCTCGATCGCGTCCAGTTCACCGATCATCCGGTCAACCAGCGTCTGGCTTCGACGGGCCAGGCTGAGGAACATCGCCGAGACGCTGGTCCGCAGGGCCGCCTGCTCGGCGGCGACCCGGACCGCCTCCTTGTGTACGACGTTGAACGCCAGCGCGACCTGGCCGACCTCGTCCTTGTTGTTGAGCCGGATCGGGTCCCGGACCTGCCGGACGATCTCGTCGACACCACCGTCACCGATGTTGCCGATGTCGCGCAGCCGCTTGACCGCCTCGGGAAGGTCGTGGTTCGCCACCGAGAGGGCGCCCTCACGGAGCCGGCGCAGCGACTGGTTGAGCGAACGGGCGAGGATCACCGCGAGCGCCAGCGCGACGATCAGGGTCAGCAGGACGATCACCGACTCGACGATGGCCTGCTGGACCACTTCGGACCGGGCCGCGTCGGCCTGGTCGAGCATGTCCACCTCGAGCCGCGTCTCGGCCCAGCGCATCAGGTCGTTGATCGCGCCGATCGCGATCGCCGCGTCGTTCGCCGAGATCGGGGAGCGCTGGCCGACCGACCGGGTCAGGTCCTGGGTGACCTGGTCGACGAGCAGTGCCGCGTCACCGGTGACCGCGCCGTTGAAGACCGAGGACTGCCGGGCGTTGGCGGACGCCGCGAAAGCCAGCAGCGCCTCCTGCTGGCTGGTCAGGGTGGCCACGAAGGCCGAGAACTGTTCCTCGTCGAGCTGTCCGGCGCTGAGCGCGCTGTAGACGACCGCCTCCTCCTCGGCGACGGCCTCCTTCGCCTGCGCCAACGCGGAGAGGGTACGAAGGCTGTCACCGACCGCGCTCTCACCGGAGAGCTGACCGAGCGCGTCACCGTACGAGACGAGGGCGTCGACGATGACGCCGTACCGCAGGACGGCCTCGGCGGCCGGCATCTCCTGCCGGTCCAGCACCTCCTGGCGGGTTCCGTTCAGCGTCGCCAGCCGGTCGTCGATGACTTCCAACTGGGTCTCGACCGAGGCGGGCACGTCGCTGACCTCGGCGCGCCGGTCGTTGTAGGCGGCGATCCGCTCGTCCGTGTTCCGGACGGAGGTGTTGTAGGCGTCGGCGTTGGCCCGGGGGCTGGCGAGCAGGCGGGCCGCGGCCATCCGCTCCCGGTGCATGTCCTGGGTGAGTGCCGAGACGTCGGTGGAGAGTTCGGTCAGGGACCGGACCACAGTGGCGTCGTAGGCCCCGCGTCCGATGTCGACGAGCCGGATCGACGCGAGCGCGATGACCGCGGCGACCGGTACAACAAGGATCAGCGCGAGTTTGGACCGGATCCGGGTGTCCCGGAGCCGGGGAAACCACCGCCGACGCGGTGTGGTCCCCTCCCGCGATTCTTTGGCGGGCAGGGTCGTAGGTCCGGTGCTCACGACATCGCCTCCGTCGTTTCTGTACGTGACCCGTCGACCGATGCCTGCTGCAGCGGATCGAGCCGCACGCGGCACGGCCGCGATTTCATCAGAAGAAGGCCGCTTTGTGAAGCGACGGTAGGGTAGCGAACGGACACCATAGCGCGTCCACTACCCTCGAGCCGAGCGCATCGGCAAAGTTGCAAGCCTCTGATCAGGGCATGTATCGCTAGAGTGGTCGTTCGCATCTGGAAAGTTACGCCCCACCCGTACCCCCTCTTATCACTATGTGAGACCCGTCGTCCCGAAACCAGCCCGGACTATCCCGCGCTTGACCCGGGAGCCTGGCATTGGCAAGGTTTTGCGGGTTTGAAGGCTTCGCGCGCACCGTACGGCAGATCCGTCCTCGGATCCATTGTGGAGGACGCTGTCGGCGACGCGGCCCGGCCCCCACCCGCGCCGCATTCTTGGAGGACTGAGTTGAGGCCCATCCGCTCCGCGATACCCGCGCTACTCGCGTCGGTCATCATGGCGACCTCGCTGGCTGGCTGCCAGTTCGGCGACGCCGAACAGGAGACCGGCGAAATCCTGATCGGCGCCGACCTGGAGCTTTCCGGTGCGGCCGCGCAGGTCGGCAAGGCCTACCAGCGCGCACTGGAACTCAAGGTCGAACAGGTGAACAAGTCCGGTGCACTCGGTGGCCGGAAGCTCCGACTGGACGTCCGGGACAACCGGTTCGACCAGAAGGTATCGGAAAGCAACATCGGCGATTTCACCAGCAACCCGGCGATCAGCGCCATCATCATGGGCAGCTGCAACGAGTGCGCCATCAGCGCGGCGAAGACCGTCAACGACAAGCGGGTACCGACCATCGCCCTGGCCCCGGCCAGCGAGGTCGCCGCTCCGGCCACCGACCGCCGCTACATGTTCAAGCTGGGCCCGAACGCCCAGGACAACGCCGCCGCCATCGTCTCCGAGCTCACCACCCGCGAGGCCAAGCAGGTCGCCCTGCTGCACACCGACGACAAGTACGGCCAGGAGGGCGTTCAGACCCTCACCGCCGAACTCGCGAAGGCCGACATCGAGCTCATCCGGACCCGTGCCGTCCAGCCCACCGACACCGACGTCAGCCAGGCGGTCCGGGCCCTGGTCACCCCCGACCCCGACACGGTGATCGTCTGGACCCCGGCCGAGCAGGCCACCCTGGCCAGCGCCAGCCTCGCGCAGGCGGACTTCGCCGGCGACGTCTTCTTCGACGGGGTGGCCGCCGGTGAGCTCTTCCTCGGCAGCGGTCCCCGCTCGGCGGAGAACACCACCATGGTCTTCACCCAGACCATGGCGATCGACGACGTGATCGCGACCACCCCGGCGAAGGCCGCCCGCAAGCAGTGGTTCCTGGACTACACCGCCCGGTTCGGCGGTTACTACGGCTACTCCTCGTTCGCCGCGGACGCCGTACAGCTGGTCGTGGACGCCGTCGGCCGGGCGAGTGGCAACGGTGGCGCGCCGAACCGGGACACCATCCGTGGTCTGCTGGAGACCTCGGAGACCGACGGGCTCTCCGGCCCGATCCGGATGACTCCGGAGAACCACTCCGGGCTGATGCCGCAGGCGCTGACCCTGCTGGTGGCCCGGGGCGGACGGTGGCGCCTGGCCGGTTGACCGCCGCGGAGGGCGGGGCGGGGTGCTGCACGACCCGCCCCGCCCTTCCCGCCGGCTCCGGGTGGCGGGCCGGGCCACCGGATGCGTAACGTGCCCGCATGGCCTTCCGGACCTGGGGCAAGGTGCTGCTCACCGCGCTCGGCGTCGGGCTTGTCGCCGGCGCCGGCCAGCTCGGCATCGCGTACGGCCTCGGCATCGTCCGCTTCAACCGGGCGTTCGAGGCGACGACCGCGAACCAGTGGCCGGCCCAGCTGGTCTGGGTCGGCTGGTTCGCGCTGGTCGCCGCGGTGGCCGGCACGGTCGTCGCACACCTGCTCACCCGGCGGTACGACCTGCCGGTGGCGACCGGCACCCGACTGGTCACCGCGATCGGGGCGACGGTCGGGGCGCTCGTCGTCGCACCGCTGTCCATGCGGCCGGCCCGGACGGCCGAGGTCGCCGGAGTCGACCCGGTGACCGCGGTCGGCACCACGGCACTGCTCGGGGCGGTCGTCGGACTGGCCACCGCGGTGGCGACACTGCACTGGCGTACGGTCGCCCACAACGTCGCCGCGTTCGTCGGGTTCGGCTGGCTGCTCGCGCTGATCTCGGTCCTGCCGTCCCTCGGACCCACCGATCCGCTGCCCGCCGTACGCCTCGGTGCGCTGGACCCGAGCTGGCTGGGTACCGGCTCGGCCCAGCGACTCGCGGTGGTGCTCATGCCGGCGCTGGCCCTGGTCGTCGGGGCACTGATCGGCGCGCTGGCGCGCCGGGACGGGCGCCCGGTGCCGGTGGTCGCCACCGCCGGTCTGGTGGGTCCGGCAACGTTCGCGATGGCATACCTTCTCGCCGGTGCCGGCGGCTCGGCCGACGGCTACCAGGCGGCGCCGTACTGGGGTGCGTTGGTCGCCGTCGCGGCGGGTGCCGTCGGCTCCGGGCTCGCCGCCGTGCTCCGTTGGCCCCTAACCGGCCCGGAAACGACGGACGGACCCGGGCCGACCACGTCCCGCGACACCCCCGACGAGCCGACCACCAGGATCATCCCGGCCGACGAACCCACGGTCACGATCGTCCCGCCATCCAGGCCGACGGACGAACCGACCACCAGGATCCCCCCGACCGACGAACCCACCGTCACCATCGTCCCGCCACCCGAACCGACGGACGAACCGACCAGCCGGACCACCACGCCGGACCGGTCGACGGGTGCGCCGAAGCCGGAGGCGTGGTTCGGCGCCCCCGCGACGCCGGGCGTCGGTGGACCCGACCGGCCGGGTGACGAACCGACGGCGGAGATCACGGGCGCCGACCGGTCGGCGTACCGCCCGGGGAACCGGCCGCTGCGTGTGGAGGACTTCTGGCCGACCTCGGGCGCCACCTCGGCGCCGACACCCGCTCCAGAGCCGGCACCGAAGCCGGCACCGGTCACGCCGCCGAGCTCTGCCGGCGTACTCCCGGTGGTACCGGGCACGTCCCCGACCCCGCCAGCCGCGCCACCACGACCGGCCGCACACCCGACCCCGCCGGCCGCGCCGCCACCACCGGTGGTACCGCCGGCGCGGCCGTCCGCACCCGCCCAGCGGCCGTCCGTACCGGCTCCGGCACCCGTGACTCCGACACCGGCACCCGTGACTCCGGCTCCGGCTCCGGTGACACCGGGTCCACGGTCGTCGGCGCCCGCCACGTCGACCGAGGACGAGCTGACCGCACCGGTGCCGACCGCCGGTCCGGCCGGCACCGGTCCGGGCGACCGTACCGGTCCGGTCGACGACCCGGAGCGGACCGCCGTCGTCCCGCCGACCGACCGGGAGCAGGGCCCCGACGGTGTGTCGACCGACGGGCCGGACCAGACCGGTTCGCCCGGCCGCCGGCGTGGCCTGTTCCGGCGCAACCGGTCCGGCCAGCCGTCCGCGCCCGATCCGGCCGGCGAGCCGGACGCCGGACCGGGCGTACCCGGCCAGCGGGATCCGCGCAGACGCGGCCGGACGGAAGAGCCGGTGTCGGCTCGCGACGAGGAGTACGTCGACTGGGTGAGCGGTCTGAGCCAGCCTGACCCGGCGACGGAGTTGGACCCGGGTGACGGCGGGCGACGTTCGCTGCGCCGACCCGGCCGCCACCACGCCGACTGACCGCTTCCACCCGGTCGGGTCACCGCTGCCCGGCCACCCGGTTCCCCGTCCGGCGGCTGGTCAGGCCATCGGGAGGTAGACCCGTCCGCCCGACTCCATGAACTCGGACGACTTCTCCTTCATGCCCTGGGCGGCGTACTCCTTCAGCTCCTGGGTGATCTTCATCGAGCAGAACTTCGGGCCGCACATCGAGCAGAAGTGTGCGGTCTTGGCGGGCGCGGCCGGCAGTGTCGCGTCGTGGTACGACCGCGCGGTCTCCGGGTCGAGCGAGAGGTTGAACTGGTCCTCCCAGCGGAACTCGAACCGCGCCTTGGAGAGCGCGTCGTCCCACGCCTGCGCGCCCGGGTGTCCCTTCGCCAGGTCGGCCGCGTGCGCCGCGATCTTGTACGCGATCACGCCCGCCTTGACGTCGTCCCGGTCCGGCAGCCCCAGGTGCTCCTTCGGGGTGACGTAGCAGAGCATCGCGGTGCCGTACATGCCGATCATCGCGGCGCCGATCGCCGAGGTGATGTGGTCGTATGCCGGGGCGATGTCCGTGGTCAGCGGCCCGAGGGTGTAGAACGGCGCCTCGTGGCAGACCTCCTGCTGAAGGTCGACGTTCTCCTTGATCTTGTGCATCGGCACGTGGCCGGGCCCTTCGATCATCACCTGTACGCCGTGCTCCCACGCCACCCTGGTCAGCTCGCCGAGCGTACGCAGCTCCGCGAACTGCGCCTCGTCGTTGGCGTCCGCGATCGAACCGGGGCGCAGCCCGTCGCCGAGCGAGAACGTGACGTCGTACCGGGCGAGGATCTCGCAGAGTTCGGCGAAGTTGGTGTAGAGGAAGTTCTCCTCGTGGTGCGCCAGGCACCAGGCGGCCATGATGGAGCCGCCCCGGGAGACGATGCCGGTGACCCGGTTGACCGCCAGCGGCACGTACGCCAGCCGTACCCCGGCGTGCACGGTCATGTAGTCGACGCCCTGCTCGGCCTGCTCGATCACGGTCTCCCGGAACACCTCCCAGGAGAGTTTCACCGGGTCGCCGTCGACCTTCTCCAGCGCCTGGTAGATCGGGACCGTGCCGATCGGCACCGGCGAGTTGCGGACGATCGCCTCCCGGGTCTCGTGGATCCGCTTGCCGGTGGAGAGGTCCATCACGGTGTCCGCGCCCCACCGGGTCGCCCAGGTCAGTTTCTCCACCTCCTCGGCGACCGAGGAGGTGACGGCGGAGGTGCCGATGTTGGCGTTCACCTTGACCAGGAACGCCTTGCCGATGATCGCCGGCTCGCACTCCGGGTGGTTGACGTTGAGCGGCAGCACCGCCCGGCCGGCCGCGATCTCGTCCCGGACGAATTCGGCCGGCATCTGCTCGCGGATCGCCACGAACTCCATCTCCGGGGTGACGATCCCGGCCCGGGCGTAGACGAACTGGGTGGGCCGGGCGTCGTCCCGACCGGCGAGCGGGCTGCCGGGACCCCGGACCGGGGCGACGTCGCCGCGTTCCGCGATCCACGTACCGCGCATCGGCGGCAGCCCCTCGGCGGGATCCGACCCCGGGCCCGACGTGTCGTACAGCCGCACCGGCGGTTCGTTCCCGGTCAGGTCCACCTCCGCGAAGGGCACCCGGATGTCCGGCCGGCTTCCCTCGACGTACACCTTGCGACGAGCCTTCACACGCCCCACCTCTCTCCTGAAGGACCTGTCAGGTCCACCGTCTCGTCCCCGCCGGACCATCCGTGGTGGTCCAGCGGTCCGTGCCCGCCACCCAGCTCCCACCTACGGGAACCGCGCAACGCACGGTTGACGTACTCCTTGGCGAAGGTCACCGCCTCCGGCACCTCGTCACCGAGGGCGAGCCGGGCGGCGATCGCCGCCGAGAAGGAACAGCCGGTGCCGTGGGTGTTCCGGGTCGGCACCCACGGTCCACGCAGCAGCCGTACGCCGGTGCCGGTCCAGAGCGCGTCGACCGCGTTCTCCGGCTCGGAACCGGTCCCGGCCGCGTCGGCGTCGCCCCCCGTCACCACCACGTACCGGGTGCCCCGGTCGGCGAGCTGCCGGGCCGCCTCCGCCATCTCGTCCGGGGTACGGACCGGCCAGCCGAGCAGCGCCGAAGCCTCCGCCCGGTTCGGGGTCGCCACCAGGGCGTACGGCAGCAGCCGGGCGACCGCGTCGGCCGCGCCGAGCCGGTGTCCGCTGGTCGAGACCAGCACCGGGTCGACGACCAGGTTCGGCAGCAGCCCGTCCCGGGCGGCCTGCGCCACCGCCTCGGCGACCGCCGAGCCGCCGAGCATTCCGGTCTTCACCGCCAGCGGCGGCAGGTCCTCGACGACGGCGGTCAACTGTTCGGTCACCATCTCCGCCGACACCGGGGAGACGGCACGGACCGCCCGGGTGTTCTGGGCGGTGATCGCGGTCAGCACCGAGGTGCCGTACACCCGGAGGGCGGCGAAGACCTTCAGGTCCGCCTGGATGCCCGCGCCCGCACCGGAGTCCGAGCCGGCCACGGTCAGCGCCACCGGCGGCGTCACCGGACCCACCCGCCGACGCCGGCCGGTGCCGGGGTGGCGCCCGGAGTCCGGCCCGGGCCGGGGACGGTGGCCGCGCACAGGGCGCGGACCAGTGCCTCCGGGTCGTCGGCGCGCATCACCGCACCCATCACCGCCACCCCGGCCGCCCCGGCGGCCAGACACGCCGCGACCTGCCCGGCGGTGCCGACACCGCCGAGGGCGAGCACCGGCACCGGGGTACGGGCGACGAGTCGGGCGAGCCCGGCGGGCGCCAGCGGCGGTCCGTATCCGGGTTTGGACGGGGTGGCGTAGACCGGGGACAGCGTGACGTAGTCCTCTGTGGAGAGCCGCCCCAGCTCGGTCTCGTCGTGGCAGGAGCGGCCGACCAGGCGCAGCGTCGGCGGCGGGTACGGCCCGGCGGCGGTCAGGTGCACCGCGTCGCCGTCGAGCGGATCCGGCCCGGCCACCAGCAGTGTCCCGCCGACCGGGGTCAGGATCGCCCGCAACCGTTCGGCCAGGGCCAACCGCTCGGCGTGTGGCAGATCGCGCTCCCGCAGCAGCACCCAGCGCGCGCCGCCGCACACCGCGCCCCGGATCACCTCGGGAAGTGGCCGGCGCGCCTGCCTGCGGTCGGTCACCACCACGATCCCCGCTGGCGTACCCGTCGGGGCTCCGGTCCCGGTCACAGGTCGGGCCGTCCGTCGTCCGGGGTGGACGCCAGGGCGTGGAACCGGCGGGGGATCCGGCCGGCTCCGGCGGCCAGCCGGCCGGCCTCGACGGCGTACCGCATCGCGGTGGCCATCCGTACCGGGTCGGCGGCCCGGGTCACCGCACTGGCCAGCAGCACCCCGTCACAGCCGAGTTCCATCGCCAGCGCCGCGTCGGAGGCGGTGCCGATCCCGGCGTCCAGGATCACCGGCACGTCGACGGCCTGTCGGAGCAGCCGGATCTGGTGCGGGTTGCCGATGCCGAGCCCGGAGCCGATCGGCGCGCCGGCCGGCATCACCGCGGCGCAGCCGAGGTCGGCGAGCCGTCGGGCCAGCACCGGGTCGTCGGTGGTGTACGGCAGCACGGTGAACCCGTCGGCGACCAGTCGTTCGGCGGCGACGACCAGTTCGACCGCGTCCGGCAGCAGGGTGCGCTCGTCACCGATCACCTCGAGCTTCACCCACGAGGTGTCGAACGCCTCCCGGGCCAGGTGTGCCGTGGTCACCGCCTCGGCGGCGGTACGACAGCCGGCGGTGTTCGGCAGCAGCCGTACGCCGCACCGGGCGAGGACGTCGAGCAGTCCGCCGCCCATCGTCGCGCCGCTGTCGATCCGGCGCAGCGCGACGGTGACGAGTTCGGTGCCACTGGCCCGGATCGCCTGCTCCAGCGCGTACGGGCTGCTGGCTCCGCCGGTGCCGAGGATGAGTCGGGACCGGAACGTCTCGCCGCCGAGCCGGAACTCGTCGACGGCGGTTTCCCCGGGGGTCGCCACGGTGGTCATCGCGTTCACCCGCCCTGGGCCGCGGTCAGCACCTCGACCCGGTCCCCGTCCCGCAGCACCCGCGCCGGCCAGCCGGTACGCGGCACCACCTCGCCGTTCACCGCCACCGCCACGCCCCGGCTCTCCGGGGTCAGTTCGGTGACCAGGTCGGCCAGGGTCTTCTCGCCGGGCAGCCGGTGCCCGACTCCGTTCACGGTCAGTTCCATGGTTCCTCCCGGCTCGGGGACTACGCGGATTCGGGCCGCCCACCCGGCCCGACACCGACCTCCGGGTCGGACCGGACCGGGTCGGACCGGACCGGCTCGGCCCGGACAGGGTCCGGTGACCCGAAGCGGTCCGGGGCGAACGGGGCGAGCAGTGGATCGGTCACGCCGGTCGTCAGCAGGTCGGCGACCAGGTCGGCGGTGAGCGGGGTGAGCACGATGCCGTGCCGGTAGTGGCCGGCGGCCACCAGCACCTCCGGCCGGCCGGGCAGCGGGCCGATCAGCGGCGCGTTGTCCGGCGTGCCGGGGCGCAGTCCGGCCCGTGCCTCCACCAGGTGGTACTCGCCGAGTTCGGGCAGCAGTTCGGTGGCGGCGCGGAGCAGTTCCAGCACACCTGAGGCGGTGACGTCGAGGTCGGCGCGTTCTTCGACGGTGGCACCGACCACCACCTCACCGTCGAGGCGGGGTACCAGGTAGACGCCTCGACCGTCGACGTACCCGTCGATGACGTGCCGGAAGCCGGGCGCGGCACCGCCGGGCGCGCGCAGCCGGAGGACCTGCCCCTTCACCGGGCGGACCGGCAGACCGGTCAGTCCGGCCGTGCCGCAGCCGGCCGCGACCACCACCCGCGCCGCGGTCGCGGCCACCTCGTCGAGCGTGGTGACCGGTCGGGCCACCACCGTCACCCCGGCGGCGGCTACCGCGGCCCGCAGCGCCGCCACCAGCCGACGCGGATCCACCTGGTGGTCGCCGGCCGCGAACGCGCCGCCGCGCAACCGGGTCGCCAGCAGCGGCTCGCGGTCGCGCAGTTCCGCCGGCCGCAGCCGGGTGATCGGCAGGCCGAGTTCCCGCTGGTACGCCCAGAGCCGTTCCGCCTCGGCCAGGTCGTCGGAGGTGACCGCGACCGAGAGGGTGCCCTCGGTGCGGTAGCCCAGGTCGAGTCCGGTCCGGTCGGTCAACCCCGCGGCGAAGTCGGGCCACCGGGCGGCCGAGGCGACCAGCAGGCCGGTCAGCGCCCGCTCGCCGAAGTGTGCCTCGGAGACCGGGGCGAGCATGCCGGCGGCGACGTCGGCGGCACCCGAGCCGGGGTTCGGGTCGTAGACGGTGACCCGCATACCCCGTTCGGCGCACCGCCAGGCGGTGGCCAGCCCGACCGGGCCGGCGCCGATCACCGCTACGTCGGGACAGCCGCCGGTCAGCACGTCGCCACTCCGGCGGAGGGCGCGCTGGCGCCTCCACCGGGTGGCGAACTTCGGTCGATCTCGGCCGCGGCGGCGGCTTCCGGGGTGGGGTCGGCCGGCAGCGGCGCACGCAGCGCGGCGAGCAGTTCGGCGGTGGCCCGGGCCGGGTCGACGGCGACGGAGAGCGCGCCGACCACCGCCACGCCGTACGCCCCGGCGGCGCGCAACGCCGACACCTGGGCGGCGGTGATCCCGCCGATCGCGATCACCGGGACCGGCACCGCCGAGGCGACCCGGCGGATCCCGGCCGGGCCGATCGGATCCGGCAGTCCGTCCTTGGTCCGGGTGGCGTAACACGGGCCGACCCCGAGGTAACTGGCGCCGGCGTCGACCGCCGCCAGGCCGGTCTCCGGGTCACGGGCGGTCGCGCCGAGCACCGCCGTCGGGCCGAGCAGCCGGCGGGCGACGTCGACCGGCAGGTCACGGGCGCCGACGTGGGCGCCGACGGCGCCGACCGCGAGCGCCACGTGCAGCCGGTCGTTGACCAGGCAGGCCGCCCCGTACGCGTCGCACAGCGCGAGGATCTCCCGAGCCAGCTCGTACGCGGCCCGGTCGTCGGTGTTGTCCTCGACCCGGACCTGCACGGCCAGTTCGGGTCCGGCCACGGAGAGTGCCGCCCGGACCGTCGACAGTGGATCCCGACCGGGCCGGGTGTCGGTGATGAGATGGAGTCGAGCGAGAGATGACATGGCAACGCTCCTCCCTGCGCCGGCATTACCCGGATCAGGTTCGACGGTCGGGGGCTCCAGCCCCCCTCTCAGCCCGGTACACCGGGCTCCCGTGGGTCACTTGTCGGCGACGATACGCGCTTCGTAACGCTGACGTAAAGACCCGTGACCGATCGCACACGCACCGGCACGGATCGATCCGTCCTCCGCCCCCTGCTTCGCGCCACCCCCGGCTCCCGGTCGCCGCCGCCGACCATCGACCGCCGACGGTCGACCGCCGGTCGGACGCGCGAAAGATCGACTTGGACTGTCCTATCCGGTAAATCCGTTGCCGTTACGCAACCGTTACCGGAATTAACCTCGCGTCCGTATTCCGGTACCCCCGGTACTCGCCCTAATTTGTTCAACGACAAGGCAGAATCCGGCCGGTCGAAGCCTCGGCGGGCCACGATCGGCCCCGCACCCCGAGGCGGACCTTCGGCGAGCCGTACCCGGGATCCCCCGTTGTCCTCATCGGACGAAGGAGATCCTTCGTGGCAACCCCGCGCCGCGTCCGCGGCACCCCCACCACTGACCGGGCACCCGGCCACCGTCCTGGCACCCTCACCCGCTCCCTGCTCAGCACGGCCGCCGCAGTAGCCCTGACCAGCACGATGCTGGTCGGTACCCCGGCCACGGCCGCTCCGGTCGGCCAGCCACTCGCGGCACCCGCACCGGCACCCGCACCCGCCCCGGCGGAACCCTTCTCCGTGCTGGTCTTCTCCAAGACCGCGGGATTCCGGCACGACTCCATACCGGCCGGCATCGCCGCCATCCGACAGCTCGGCACCGAGCACGGCTTCACCGTCGACGCGACCGAGGACGCCGGCGCGTTCACCGAGCAGAACCTGGCCCGCTACCAGGCGGTCGTCTGGCTCTCCACCACCGGTGACGTACTCGACGCCGATCAGCAGACGGCGTTCGAACGGTACATCCAGGCCGGCGGCGGGTACGCCGGTGTGCACGCCGCCTCCGACACCGAGTACGACTGGCCCTGGTACGGCGACCTGGTCGGCGCGTACTTCGCGTCGCACCCGGCCAACCAGCAGGCCACCGTCAAGGTCGAGGACCACGCGCACGAGTCCACGAAGTCGTTGCCGGACACCTGGTCCCGGTACGACGAGTGGTACAACTTCCGGGACAACCCGCGTGCCGACGTACACGTGCTGGCCTCGCTGGACGAGACCAGCTACTCCCCCGGCTCCGGGGCGATGGGCCACGACCACCCGTTCGCCTGGTGCCAGGACTACGACGGCGGCCGGGCCTGGTACACGGCGGGTGGACACACCCAGCAGTCGTACGCCGAACCGGAGTTCCTGGCCCACCTGCTCGGCGGCATCCAGACCGCGGCCGGCGTGGTCGACGCCGACTGCAGCGCCTCGCTGAGCAGCAGCTTCGAGAAGGTGACGCTGGACAGCAACACCAGCAACCCGATGGAGCTGGACGTGGCACCGGACGGCCGGGTCTTCTACGTCGAGCGGGACGGCCGGGTCCAGATCGTCAAGCCGGACACCGGCACCACCGTCACCGCCATCGACCTCGACGTCTTCACCGGCAACGAGGACGGCCTGATCGGCATCCGGCTCGACCCCGACTTCGCCACCAACAAATGGGTGTACCTCTACTACGCGCCCAACGACGGCACCCCGCACAACTTCCTCTCCCGGTTCACCGTCGTCGGCGACACCCTCGACCCGGCCAGCGAGAAGGTCGTGCTGACCGTCACCACCCAGCGCAACACCTGCTGCCACGCGGGCGGCAGCATGGCGTTCGACAGCGCGGGCAACCTCTACCTGGCCACCGGGGACAACACCAACCCGTTCGAGTCGAACGGCTACAGCCCGCTCGACGAGCGGACCGGCCGGCAGGACTACGACGCCCAGCGCACCTCCGGCAACACCAACGACCTGCGTGGCAAGGTGATCCGGATCCACCCGGAGGACGACGGCACGTACACCGTCCCGGCCGGGAACCTGTTCCCGCCGGGCACGGAGAAGACCCGGCCGGAGATCTTCGCGATGGGCTTCCGGAACCCGTTCCGGATCGGCGTCGACCCCGGCACCGACACCCTGTACGTGGCGGACTACGGCCCGGACGCCGGCGCGGCGAACCCGGACCGCGGACCGGGCAACACGGTGGAGTGGAACATCGTCGGGCAGGCCGGCAACTACGGCTGGCCGTACTGCGTCGGCGCCAACGTCGCGTACCGGGAGTTCACCTTCCCGTCCGGGCCGGCCGGCCCGGCGTACGACTGTGCCGCGCCGGTGAACAACTCGCCGAACAACACCGGTCTGACCAACCTGCCGCCGGCGATCCCGGCCACCGTCGACTACGACTACAACGGCAACCCCGAGTTCCCCGAGCTGGGTGGCGGCGGGGCACCGATGGGCGGACCGGTCTACCGGTACGACCCGGAGAACCCCTCCGAGCGCAAGTGGCCGGCGTACTTCGACGGCAAGGCGATGTTCGGCGAGTGGAACCAGAACAAGATGTACACCTTCCAGGTCAGCCAGGACGGCAGGTCGCTGGTGGACATCAACCAGTTGCTCGCCGGGATGACCTTCGTCCGGCCGATGGACTTCGAGTTCGGGCCGGACGGCGCGCTCTACCTGATCGAGTGGGGCAGCGGCTTCGGCGGCAACAACGACAACTCGGGGATCTACCGGATCGAGTACATCGCCGGTGACCGGGCCCCGATCGCGGTCGGAACCGGCGACCCGACCTCCGGCCCGTCGCCGCTGACCGTCGCCTTCTCCAGCGAGGGCTCCCGCGACCCGGACGGTGGCCCGATCACCTACGCCTGGACGTTCGGGGACGGCGGCAGCTCGACCGAGGCCAACCCGACGCACACGTACGCCGCGCCGGGCAACTACAACGCCCAGCTCACCGTCACCAACGACAGCGGCCGTACCGCGGTGGCGAACGTCCCGGTCACGGTCGGGAACACCGCCCCGACGGTGACCATCGAGTTCCCGCCGGAGGGTGGTTTCTTCTACTGGGGCGACCAGGTGCGTTACACGGTCAAGGTGACCGACCCGGAGGACGGGACGATCGACTGCGACCGGGTGAAGTTGCAGTACTTCCTGGGCCACGACAAGCACGCCCACCCGCTCGACGAGTACACCGGCTGCACCGGCCTGGTGCAGACCTCGCTGGCCGCCGGACACGGTGAGGACGCGGACATCTTCGCGGTCTTCGAGGCGACGTACACCGACGGTGGCGGCGCCGGCGGCTCGGCCGCGCTGACCGGCCGGGCGATCGAGGTGCTGCAGCCGAAGCGCAAGCAGGCGGAGTACTTCGCCGCCACCGGCCGCGCCCCCGGCGGGGTCGGCACCGGTGACCCCGGGGTGCAGAGCCAGGCGACCAGCGATCCCCAGGGTGGTTTCCAGAACATCGCCTTCATCGAGGACGGCGACTACTGGTCGTTCGACCCGGCGAACCTGAGCGGCATCGACGCGATCCGGTTCCGGGCCTCCTCGGCCGGCGGCGGCGCGCAGATCGAGGTACGGGCCGGTGCGGCGGACGGTCCGCTACTGGCCACCGCGAGTGTGCCGAACACCGGCGGCTGGCAGACCTGGGCCGACGTCACGGCGCAACTGGCCAGCCCGAGCACGGTGAGCGGTCCGCTCTTCTTCGTGGCCAAGAACCCGGCCGGCGCCACCGGCACCGGGGCGATCCTCAACGTCAACTGGGTCGACTTCGTCGGCCGGGGCATCACCGAGAACGCGCCGCCGGCGGTGTCGGTCAGCGCGGACCCGACCACCGGCACCGCACCGGTCCGGGTGGCCTTCGACGGCACCGCCAGTGACGCCGAGGGTGACGGGCTCACGTACGCCTGGGACTTCGGTGACGGTGGCACGGCGGACACCCTCGACGCGGTGCACACGTACGCCGTCGCGGGCACCTTCGTGGCGACGCTGACCGTGACCGACGAGCGGGGCGCGCAGTCCTCGGCGTACGTGTCGATCCGGGTGGAGGCACCGAACACATCCTGTTTCGGGGCCCGCTCGGACGACTTCTCCGGCACCTCGCTGGAGAAGGACCGCTGGTCGACGGTGGTCCGGGAGAACCAGCTGTACGCGGTACGGGACGGCAACCTGGTGCTGCCGACCTCGGTCGGCGACCTGTACGGCAGCCGTAACGACGCCAGCAACCTGGTGCTGCAACCGGCACCGAGCGGCGCCTGGCAGGCCACCACCCGGGTCAGACTCGCGGCGGCGGCCAACTACCAGCAGGCCGGTCTGATCGTGTACGGCGACGACGAGAACTACGCCAAGCTGGATCTGCTCTACAACGGCAGCCGGCGGATCGAGTTCATCCGGGAGACCGCCGGAACGCCGCGCAACGAGTCCGGCGACTCGACGGCGGCACCGGCCGGTGAGTGGCTTCACCTGCGGCTGACCAGCGACGGGACGAACCTGACCGCCGCGTACTCGGCCGACGGGCAGACCTTCACCCCGGTCGGGCGGTCGGCCGCGCTGGCCGGCATCACCGAGCCGAAGGTGGGGCTGTTCGCACTGAACGGCGGCACCGACGCGCCGGTGGTCGACGCCGAGTTCGACGTGTTCCAGTTCTCGCCGGACGAGCCGGCCGGCCCGGTCACCCCGTCCGACGAGTTCACCGGCGACACGCTCGACAAGTGCCGGTGGGACGGGATCGTCCGGGAGGACCCGGCGGCGTACCGGATCGTCGACGGCGCGCTGCGGGTCGACGTACCGAACGGTGACATCTACGGCACCGGCAACACCGGGCCGACGAACCTCGTCCTACAGACCGCGCCGGACGGCGACTGGACCGTGGAGACGAAGGTCGACGGCAGCCTCTTCACCGAGCAGTACCAGCAGGCCGGTCTGCTCGTGTACGGCGACGACGACAACTACCTGAAGTTCGACTTCATCGTCGACAACCAGGTCGGTCAGCCGTTGTCCCGGCGGCTCGAGTTCCGCAGCGAGGTCGCCGGTGCGGTGCAGAACCCGCAGCCGGAGGCGACGAACCTCACCGCCTCGGTCTGGCACCTGCGGCTGGCGAAGGTCGGGAACACGTACACGGCGGCGTACTCGGCCGACGGTACGACCTGGTCGGAACTGGCCCCGCTGACCAACACGGCGGTCGGTGACACACCGAAGGTCGGTCTGTTCAGCCTCGGCGGGGCGCAGACCGCGTCAAAGACCGTCTCGTTCGACTACTTCCGGCTCAGCACGGAGGTGGCCGACGAGGTCGCGCCGGTGACCACCGCCAGCGTGTCGGGGACCCCGACCGCCGGCTGGTACACCGGCCCGGTCACGGTCACCCTCTCCGCCAGCGACAACAACGGCGGCAGCGGGGTGGCGGGCATCGAGTACCAGCTCGACGGCGCGACCGGCTGGACCCGGTACACCGAGCCGGTGGCGGTCAGCGGCGACGGCGACCACGAGGTGCGGTTCCGGGCCACGGACGAGGCGGGCAACGTCGAGGAGACGAAGTCCGTACCGGTGCGGATCGACGCCACCGCGCCGGTCAGCAGCGCCTCCTTCGCGCCGCCGACCGACGACGGCTGGCACGGCGACGGGACCGTTCCGGTGACGTTGACCTCGACCGACGCCGGGTCCGGGGTGACCCGCCTGGAGTGGTCGCTGGACGGCGGCGCCTGGACGGCGTACACCGAGCCGGTGAACGTGACCGGGGACGGGCAGCACGAGCTGCTCTACCGGGCCACCGACGCGGCCGGCAACGTCGAGACACTCAAGTCCGCGGTGCTGAAGATCGACGGTGTGAAGCCGACCGTGTTGGTCTCCGGGCTGGCCGACGGCCAGCTCTACGGGGACAGCCAGGACGTCCGGGTGAACTGGTCGGCGGTCGACCCGACCTCGGGCATCAGGGCGACGGTCGGCACGCTGGACGGCCGGCCGTACCAGCCGAACACCCTGCAGGCCATGTACGAGCTGCCGCTCGGCCTGCACGAGCTGACCGTGACCGCGACGGACAGGGCGGGCAACAGCACCACCTCGACCGTCCGGTTCTTCGTCACCACCTCGTTCCGGGACATGCAGCAGTTGCTGGACCGGTTCAAGGCGACGGGTCGGCTGTCGGCCAGGGCGCACAAGCAGTTGTCGGACAAGCTCGCCACGGTCCGGCAGGCCGAGGCGAACGGCAACGACGACAAGGCGATCAAGCAGCTCGGCCAGTTCAAGGCGCTCGCCGCGGACCCCGGGCTGGTCGCCGAGGCGGAGATCCGGGACGTGCTGGTCCGGGACGCCGACGCGATGATCGTGCGGCTCGGCGGTGACCCCAGCACCGCCGGGGTCCGGGCGAACGAGGGAAAGTGGGGGCCGGGCCCCGGCCGGTGGCCGGGTCCCCCGACCCGGGTCAACCGGGGCGGCCGGCTCTAGGACGGTGCGGGGGCGGCCACCTCACCGGTGGCCGCCCCCGTGTCGCCGTGGGCCGGGACGCTGGTCTCAGAGCAGGGCGCGCAGCTCGGCGAGGTCCTCGGCGGACGGCCGCCAACGGCCCGCGGCCGCGTTCGTCCGCACCTGCTCCGGGCTGGTGGCCCCGGCGATCACCGAGGTCACCGCCGGCTGGGCGGCCAGCCCGCCGATCGCCACCTCCACCATGGACAGTCCCCGCTCGGCGGCGTACCTCTCGATCGCCTCGATGGTGTCCCAGGGTGCGGTGGCGAGCCGCTGGGCGTACCGGGGCGAGGAGCCGGCGAGCCGGCTGTCCGCCGGGGGCTCGGCACCCCGCTTGTACTTGCCGGTGAGCAGCCCGTCGGCGAGCGGGAAGAACGGCAGTACGCCGAGGCCGAACCGCTCGGCCGCCGGTACGACCTCGTTCTCGACGTCCCGGTGCAGCAGGCTGTAGTGGTTCTGGGCGCTGACGAACGGCGTCCAGCCGTTGGTCCGGGCGGTCCAGTCGGCGTCGGCGATCTGCCAACCGGCGAAGTTCGAGTTGCCGAGGTACCGGACCTTGCCGGCCCGGACCAGGTCGTCGAGGGCGCTCAGCGTCTCGTCGATCGGGGTACCCGGGTCGGGTTCGTGCATCTGGTAGAGGTCGATCCAGTCGGTGCCGAGCCGGCGCAGCGACGCCTCGACGGCGCGGACGACGTACCGGCGGGCACCCCGGGCGCCGTGGTCCGGGCCGTTCAACCCGCCCATGTCCATGCCGAACTTGCTGGCCAGCACGACGTCGTCCCGACGCCCCCGCAGCGCCGCGCCCAACTGTTCCTCGGATCCGCCCTTGGGCTCGCCGTAGATGTCCGCGGTGTCGAAGAAGTTGATCCCGGCGTCGAGGGCGGCGTCCACCACCGCCCGGGTGCCGACGGCGTCCAACTTGCGGCCGAAGTTGTTGCAGCCGATTCCGACCACGGACACCACCAGCCCGGAGTCGCCCAACCGGCGGTACGTCATCTCACTCATAAGATCAACTTAGCAAGGAACGGATCCCTGCCCGTGGTTTCGGTCCGGACCGGGGCCCGGGAACTGGGACCCGTCCGACCCAGCCGTTGCGGAAAGGCATTCGAGAACGGTTCGCAAAATTGATTCGCGATTAGCGTGAATCGCCGTACGTCGGCGCGTCGAACGCATTTTCCGGGAACTGCTATATCGTGAGCGGAATCCGGCGGCCGATATGATCTCCCTGCCCTCCCAGGTCGCCGCGCGACGCTCGGAGGCGTGGGTTCCCATGGCGGTGACGGGCCGATTCGACCATTCCAACGCGGACCTGTCCCGGGTTCCCGCGCAGATATCCCGGGACAACAACGGCACGACGTTGGACGTCACCGTCGTCCTGCCCTGCTACAACGAACAGGCCCACGTCCTGGCGGAGATCGAACGGATCACCGCCGCGCTCGATACCAGCGGCCTGCGGTACGAGGTCCTCGCGATCGACGACGCGTCGACCGACGGCACCCTGCAACTCCTCCGCGAGGCGACCGGCCGCTGCCCGCACCTGCGGGTGTTGGCCTTCCACCGCAACGGCGGCTCCGGCACCGCCCGACGGATCGGCACCCTGCAGGCCCGGGGCGGCATCGTGGTCTGGACCGACGCCGACATGACGTACCCGAACGAGCGGATCCCCGAGTTCGTCCGGCTGCTGCTCAGCCAGCCGCAGGTCGACCAGGTGGTCGGCGCGCGGACCAGTGAACAGGGCAGCCACAAGTTTCTCCGGGTGCCGGCGAAGTGGCTCATCCGGAAGATCGCCGAACGGCTCGCCGGTACCCGGATCCCCGACCTCAACTCCGGGCTCCGCGCGTTCCGCCGGGACGTCTCGCTGCCGTACCTGCGACTGTTGCCGCCCGGCTTCTCCTGCGTCACCACGATCACGATGGCGTTCCTGCACAACCAGCACGACGTGCAGTACGTACCGATCGACTACGCCCGCCGGTCGGGGACGTCGAAATTCCACTTCGTCCGGGACGCCTACCGCTACATCCTGCAGGTGTTGCGGATGGTCATGTACTTCAACCCGCTCAAGGTGCTGATGCCACCCTCGCTGTGGCTGCTCGCCGTCGGCACGGCGAAGATCGGGTACGACCTGGTCGCCCATCCGGTGCGGATCGCGACCAACACCGTGCTGCTGCTCTGCGCCGGCCTGATCATCGGGGCGGTCGCCCTCCTCGCCGACCTCATCGTCCGGTCCCGGATCGACTGGCCCACCGGAAACCGCTGATGACCACCGCCGACACCACCACCGGCCCGGCCGGTGACACGGACATTGGCACCGCCGCCGACACCACTACCGGCCCGGTCCCCGGCACGACCACCCCCGCCGGGAGCGGCGACAGCGGCTCCGGCCCGCCCCGGCCCGACCGCACCGAGCGACGCGGCTGGTACGCCGTCGGCGCGCTCACCGGCCTCGTCGCGCTCACCTGGCTCCCCCGACTCGACACACCGTTCGGCGACGACCACCTGGGCCGGATCATCGGCCGGTACGCCCTGCACCTGCGGAACCTGCAGGAGCACGGGGTGCTCGGTTCACACTTCGGCGCCGACTGGGCGCCGTACGCCTCCGCGCCGTACGCCCACCACCCGCCGCTGATGAACCTGCTCACCGCGCTGACCGGCCTGCTACCCGGGGACGGGGAGTACCAGGTGTGGCTGCCGCCGTACCTGCTCGCCCTGCTGATCATCCCGGCCGGGGCGGCCCTGCTGCGCGGGCTCGGCATCCGCTGGTCCGCCACCCTGCTCGCGCTCGGCCTCACGGTCGCCACCACCTTCTACTGGGTGCACAGCCCGCTGATGATCGACCTCGGGCCGATCCTGGCCCTCTCCGCCGGGATCGTCCGGCTGCGCCGACAACCGGACCCGTCGCGCCGGCTGGTGGCGGTCACCTGCCTCGCCGCACTGCTCAGCACCCTGGTCTCCTGGCCCGGGATCGCGCTCGCCGGCGTACTCGGGATCTGGCTCGTGCTGGGACGGCGGCGCCTCGACCGGGCGGTGCTGCTGGTCGGCGCGGCCATGCTGGTCGGGGTCGCGGTCAGCCTGGTGTTTGTCGTCGGGGTCACCGGGCTGGCCCTGCTCGGCGGCCAGGCCGAACTGCGCAGCAGCGGCGGTTTCACCGTGCGGCAGTTCCTCCGCCGACAGTGGCAGTACGCCCGTGACCTGCTACCGGTCTGGTATCTCGTCCTGCTGCCGCTCGGCGGGCTCGTCGCCCTGCTCGACCGGCGGACCCGGGGCTACCTGGTGATCGCCGCCGGGTTCACCGCCGGCTGGATCCTCGGCCTCAACAACGGCGCCTTCGTGCACTCGTACTGGTCGTATCCGATCCTGGTGGTCGGTCTGGTCGGGACGGGGGTGCTGCTCGACCGGCTCGCCACCGGGTTCGCCGCCCCGGTCGCCGCCCGACGGACCGTGCTGGCCGTCGCCGGCGTCGGCCTGCTCGCGTACCTCGGGGTGCTGGCTCTCAGCCCGTTCGGGCAACGGCTGGTCACCGAACCGGCCCGGGCCGGCCGGCTCGTCGCCGACCACCGGCCGCCGGCCGACCAGCGGTACGCCTGGGTGGTCGGCAGCGGCCTGAACAGCCCGAGGTGGCTCGCCTACTACTGGAACCTGACGCCCCGGCTGCTCACCGTCGAGGAGCTGACCGCCGAGACCACCCGCCCGGACGAGCTGGTGCTGGTGGACCTGAACAGGCGCCCGAACTGGATCCCCGAGTCGGTCGGCGGGGCCGCGGTGGCCCGCGACGGACGGTACGCCCTGGTCCCGGTCGCCGCGCTCCGGGCCACCGCGGTCCGGCCCTGAGCCGGGGCGCCCGGCCGGTTGTCCGGCTACTCCGGCCGGGCGGCCACCGCCACGAGCCCGGGGCCCCGGTCCGGCCGCATCCGCTGCAGCACGGCGAACGGCGACACCGCCATCCGGATCACCCCGCCGGCGACCACGCCGCTCGGCTGCAGGATCCGGCCGGAGGTCGAGGTACGTTCCTCGGCCGTTCCGCCCTCCACGGCGTTCCCCACCGGGCCACCGGCCCAGCGGTCCCGGACCGTGTCGAGCAGGTAGCCGAGCGGCCATCCGTAGTGGACGATCCGGATCTCCGTCGCCCCGGCTTCGGTCAACCGCTGCCGAAGCCCCTCGGCGGAGTACCGCCGGTAGTGCCCGACCAGGGTGTCCCAGGCGCCGAACCGCTCCGGGTCGGCGGGCACCGAGAGCAGCAGTCGTCCGCCGGGCCGGACCAGTGGCAGCCATTCGGCGAGCGCCGCCGCGTCGTCGGCGAGATGCTCCAGCACCTCGAACGCGCAGACCAGGTCGTACCGCCCCGGAGTCGGGGCCTGCCGGTGGTCGCCGTTGCACACCCTGCCGCCGAGCGGGGAAATCCGCCGGTGCGCCACCTGGTAGCTGCGCGGATCCGGCTCGACGGCGGTGTACGTCGCCATCCGGGCCAGCCGCGTCCCGACCGCACCGAGACCGCAGCCGAGTTCGAGAATGCTGGCCGGCCGCCGCTGCGCGACGATCCGACGGACCACCTGCCAGCGCAGCGCCGCCCGGGGCGGCAACGGCGGATCCGTCACCCGGCTAGCCATCGGACCGGCTCCGCTCCGGCGCGGTGGTCGAGCCGACGTCGGCCGGCTCTCCCGACCCGGCCGACACCTCGGACCCGGGCCCGCCGTCCGGTGCCGTGCACCGGTCGGCTGCCGTCACCTGCCACGGCGGGTCGACGAGGCGGTGCCGCAGCGGCGCGACGACCGTCGCCGGACCGAACCGGTCGACCGCCCGGCACCGCGCGGCGTGGCGCAGCCGCGCGACCCGCTGCGGATCGCCGGCCAGTTCACGCAGTACGGCGGCGAGCGCCTCCGGATCCCCCGGCGGTACGCGCAGTGCCGCGTCGCCGAGCGCCCGCCGCTGCGGCCCGGTGTCCGAGGTGACGATCGCGCAGCCCGCCGCCGCGCCCTGGAAGACCTTGGTGGGCACCACCCGCAGCGCCTTCGCGGTGTCACCGAAGATGCCGAGCGACACGTGGTGCCGGGCGACGAACGCCGGCAGTTCGGCGGCCGGAATCCAGTCGTACCACGTGATCCGGGGGTTGTCGGCGGCTGCCCGCCGGCAGGCCGGCAGATCCTGGCCGGTGCCGACCATGGACACCTCGATCCGTTCGTCGGCGGCGAGCCGGGCCAGCGCCGTCCCCACCGTCACAGTGCCGTGCAGCGGGGTGAAGAGTCCGACGAAGACGATCCGCAGCCGTCCCGTCTCCGGGCCGAGCCACTCCTGGTCGGCCCTCGCCCCGGCGGCGAACCAGTCGGCTCCGGCGCCGACCGGCACCACCACGCCCCGGTCCCGGGCGTACTCCGGCAATCCGGCCAGGTGCTCCACGGTGTCCAGTACGACCACGTCGGCACGGCGGAGCGCGGCCTCGTCGATCGCCCGCATCAGCCGGTCCCGGGCGCCGCCCTGTCCGGCCAGGCCACGGTCGCGGGCCGTACCGGCGGCGGAGACGAGATGGTCGAGCACGATCGGAGTCCGGCGGAACAACCACCGGGCCAGGTGGACGTCGAAGTGCCCGAGATAGCCGACCAGCACGGCGTCGACGGCACCCGCCGAGCCACCGCGCGTCGTCCGGCGGTACGGCCTTGCCCGCGATGCCAGCGACAGCCAGCAGCGGACCAGTTTCCCGACCACCAGGGGCAGTCGCCACGGCTGCCGGAGTACGGCCACCCGACCGGCGGTGTCCAGGGCCAGCGGCACGTTCACCTCGTCAACCTGGTCACCGGCTGCCCGGAGGCCCTGCATCAGTACGCCGACCCGGGGATGTCGGCGTACGTCGTAGCTGCCGAAGACCAGCCAGCGCACGGCAAGCAGCGTAGCTTCCCGTACACCGATCAGCACGTTCCGTGGTCACTGGCGCGTCGCGGTCTCCGCCGGCAACCCGGCCGCCCCGGCGGACCCGCCCACCGGGCCCGCGGACCGGGTCCGTTCCGCCAGCACCGCGAGCGCCGGAAGGAGAAGGTCGACGACGGTCATCAGCAGCCGGGACACCACGGCGGCGACCAGCGCCACCGGCGAGGCGACGGCACCGGCCAGGAGCAGCGGCAGCGCCACCTCCCGCGCCCCGACCCCGGCCGGCGCGACCGCCAGCAGGAATCCCAGGCACCACGAACCGGCGAAGGCCCCCACCGCGACCGGCAGCAGGTCCCGTCCGGTCGCACCCGCGTCGCCCAACAGCAGCCACAGGTGCACGCCGTACGCCAGCCAGCCCGCCAACGACCAGCCGACCGACAGACCGATGCCGCGCCCACCCAACGGCCGGGGCAGCGGCTCACGACGGGCCAGCCGCAGCAGCCGGGCGAGGAGCCGGTTCAGCAACGGCGGCCAGAGCGGCACCAGGGCCGCCGGCAACACCAGCACCGTCCACCAGAACCGGTCGAACGCCCGGTCGCCCAGCACCGGAAGCGCGCCGGCGGTCACCAGCAGGCCGGTGCCGAGGACAACCAGCAGGGCGAGCAGCGCCGCCGTCGCCGACGTCCGTCCCGGCACCCGGTACGCCCGGCCGAGCCGGGCCTGGAGCAGGATCGGCCAGACCTTGCCCGGCAGGTACTTCGCCAACTGCCCGACAAAAAAGATCCGCGCCGCGCCGGCCACCGGCACCTCGGCCCCGAGGTCCGTCAGCAGTGCCCGCCAGGACAGGAAACCGCAGCCGTACGCCACGGCGGCGGCCAGCCCGGCGGACACCAGTCCACCGGCCGACAGGTCGCCGAGCACGCCACGGACCTCGTGCCACCGGCCCGCCACCGACCAGCCGAGGAACCCGAGCAGTGCGACGGTGACCACCACCTGCGCCGTACGACGCAGGACCGACCTGACCGATGTGCCCGACGTCACAGCACGGACGATAACCCGGCGGCGGCTCCCGGCCCGCCCGGCCACGCGGAACGGAACAGGGCTGGTCAGGCCACGTCCCAGACCGGCTCCGGCGTCTCCACCACCTCACCGTCGCCCTGGAACAGCACGAACCGGTCGAACGAGCGGGCGAACCACCGGTCGTGCGTGACCGCCAGCACCGTGCCCTCGAACGCCCGCAGCCCGGCCTCCAACGCCTCCGCCGAGGCCAGGTCCAGGTTGTCCGTCGGCTCGTCGAGCAGCAGCAGCGTCGCTCCCGACAACTCCAGCAACAGCACCAGGAAGCGGGCCTGTTGTCCGCCGGACAGGGTGCCGAACCGCTGGTCGCCCTGCCCCGCCAGCTCGTAGCGGGTCAGCGCCCGCATCGCGGCGTGCCGGTCCTTCCCGGCCCGGTGCTCGTCGCCCCGCCACAGCACCTCGACCAGGGTCCGGTCGGTCAACTCCGGCCGGTCGTGGGTCTGCGAGAAGTGGCCGGGCTTGACCCGGGCACCGAGCCGGGCCACCCCGCCGTGCTTCACCGGCGTCAGGGCGGCGAGCCCGTCGAGCGGCACCAGCCCCGGATCCGGATCGGTACCGCCCCGGGCGAGCAGTCGGAGAAAGTGCGACTTCCCCGTCCCGTTCGCGCCGAGTACGGCGACCCGGTCGCCGTACCAGACCTCCAGGTCGAACGGGAAGGTCAGGTTCTCCAACTCCAACCCGGTACAGACCAGCGCCCGTTTCCCGGTCCGGCCGCCGGTCAGCCGCATCCGGATGTCCTGGTCCTTCGGCGGCAGCGGCGGCGGTCCCGCCTCCTCGAACTTCCGCAGCCGGGTCTGCGCCGCCTGGTAACGCGACGCCATCCCGTCGTTGTACGTCGCCTTCTGCTTCAGCGTCAGCACCAGCTCACGCAGCTTCTGGTGCTCCTCGTCCCAGCGGCGGCGCTGCTCCTCCAGCCGGTCGTGCCGGGCCACCCGGGCCTCGTGCCAGCTGTCGAAGCCGCCCGGATGCACCCAGGCGCTGCCGCCCTCGACCGCGACCACCCGGTCGGCGGTCTGGGAGAGCAGTTCCCGGTCGTGCGAGACGTACAGCACCGACTTGGCGGACTCCCGCAGCCGGCCCTCCAGCCACCGCTTCCCCGGCACGTCGAGGAAGTTGTCCGGCTCGTCCAGCAGCAGCACCTCGTCGGTGCCCCGGAGCAGCAGCTCCAACGCGAACCGCTTCTGCTGCCCGCCGGAGAGGGTCCGTACCGGACGGGTCCGGCTCTTCTCCCACGGCAGGTCGAGGACGATCGTCGAGACGGTGTCGAAGAGCACCTCGGCGTCGTACCCCCCGGCCTCGCCCCAGGCGGCCAGCGCCTCGGCGTACCTCAGTTGGGCCTTGCCGGCCGCGCTGCTGAACTTGCCGCGGACCTCGGCGACGTGCAGCGCCGTCTCGGCGGCGGTCAGTGCCGCGCCCGCCGCCCGCACCGCCGGCGGGGAGAGCGACAGCGCCAGGTCCCGCAGCGTCGACTCGTCACCGATCATGCCGATGAACTGGCGCATCACGCCCAGCCCGCCGGACCGGGCGATGCCACCGGTACGGACCGGCAGGTCACCGGCGACCATCCGCAGCAGGGTGGTCTTGCCGGCGCCGTTCGGCCCGACCAGGGCGATCTTCGTGCCCTCGCCGACCCGGAACGACACGTCGGCGAACAGCTCCCGCCCGTCCGGCAGCGTGTGCCCCACCCCGGCGACGTCCACATAACCCACCCCGGCATCCTGCCGGAAAGGAAGGGCCCCCTGTTATCGCTTTTTGTCGAGGAAGGGCCCCCTGTTAACAGCCGACGGCGTCAACGTGTGACCCGAAACACCCGATAGCCCTTCTGGCTGGCGTGCCGCTCGACGCGCCAGCCGGCCTCGTCGAGCCACCGCTGCAGCGAGTCGCCGCCGAGGTGGCGGGCCACCACCAGCCACGCCACACCGTCCGGGGTCAGCCGGGGCAGCCAACGCCCGAGCATCTCGTGCAGCTCGGCCTTGCCGACCCGGATCGGCGGGTTGGACCACAGTTCGGCGAAGGAGACGTCGGCCGGCACCTCGTCGGGCGCGCTCACCCGGATCCGCTCGCCGAGCCCGAGCCGGGCAGCGTTCTCCGAGGTCAACTCCCGGGCGCGGACGTTGACGTCGACCGCCCAGACGGTCGCCGCCGGGGCCTGGCTGGCGAGCACGCAGGCGATCGGCCCGTAACCACAGCCCAGGTCGAGCAGCGCGCCCGAGGTCGCTGGTCCGGGCAGGTCGGCCTTGCGCAGGAGTACGGCGGTGCCTGGGTCGAGCCGGGCCGCCGAGAAGACGCCCGATGACGCGGTCAGGGCGTATTCGCGGCCCTCGACGGTGAAGGTCACCTCCCGACGCTGGACGTCGACGGCGGGTTCGGTGCTGAAATAGTGGTCCCCGGTCACGCCACGCATTCTTGCCTACCGGGTTGACCCGGCTGGAGCGGGCGGTGCTCCGGTCCGGGCGGTCACCTCCACCAACCTTGATCACCTTTGCGAACAGATGTCCCCTCTTTCGCCAGACGTGATTCATCGGCGGAAGCGAGCCTCCATTCATTTCCGTTACCCTGTGCGACATGGTTTACGGGCAGGGGCCTCGGCCGGGCGACGGAGCGCCCCGGTCCCGGCGTGATCCCGCCCAACCCCCGGACCCCGCACTGCCCGGCGAGCCGGGCGGGCCGACCGAACGGGGTGGCCGACGCCGGGCCCGTGACGAGGACGTCGAGGCGGAGCAGGGCCTTCCTCCGTTCGATCCGTCCTTCCGGGATCCGGCCGGGCCGTACGGCCGGCCCGTGGACGGCCCCCGGCGGGCCCGGCACGGGGTGCCCGATCCCGGTGACGTCGGCGCGGCCGGTGACCTTCCACGGCTCGACCGTCCGGACCGGTTGCCACCTCCGCCGGTCGGCGGACGCCACCTTGCCGGCCCTGCCGAGGCTCCCGCCGGCCTCGGCGACCGCTCGTTCCCCGGCCGCGACCCGGACGCCGGCCGTACGTCACGTGCCGGCCGTACGCCGGACGCCGGGGGCGGCGTACCCGGCGAACGATTCGGCTCCGGCGGCCGGCCCGTCTCCGGCGCCCCGAACCGGTCCGGCGATCAGCCCCACCCGCTCGGAGGGTCCTTACCCGGTCGTCAGGCTCACCCGGAGGAGCAGCCGGTCACCGGCAGACGCGCCCGATCCGAGGAGCAGCCGGGCACCGGCAGACGCGCCCGCCCGGACGAGCCGCCCGTGACCGGACGACGGGGCCGACCCGACGGGCCACCGGTGGGGGGCCGACGCGCCCGCCCCGATGATGAGCCCGGCTTTGACGGTCGACTCGTCGCCGGCGAACGGGCATCGTCCGCCGTCCGATCCTCGGACCCCAGATCGTCCGGCGTCCGGTCCGAGGCCGAACGTTCCCCGGCCCCTCGGGCGTCGTCGCCTCCGCCTGGACGGCGACCGTCCACCGGGGACTCGCCGCACCTCGCCGGGGACGCGACCCCGGGCGGCCGACGACGAGCCCGTCCCGAACCGAGCGGCCCCGTCGAGCCTGCCGGGCGCCCCGACCGGATGGCGCCCAACGCTCCCGGTCCCCAGCCGAACCCGGTACCCCGGCAACGCCGTGGCGCCTCGGCCGACCCGAGCCTCCCGCCTCCCCTCGGACCGGACCTGCCACCGCCGCCGGGCCGACGCAGGGCGGCCGCTGACCCGTCAGCACCACCACTGGTCCCCGGCCCGAACGGACGCCGGGCCGACCGGGGCGCCCGACCCGCGCCCTCGTCGGGGCGACCGCCGGTGTCCCCACCGGCCGGCCCGGACGCGCCGGGGCGATCCGCCGGGGGACACGGCCTGCCCGACCCGGTCGCCCGGCGACCCGACGACCCCCGTGGCCCGGCCGGTACCCGGCGACCCGACGACCCCCGTGGCCCGGCCGGTACCCGGCGACCCGACGACCTCCGCGGCGGTCCGGTCGGCGCCCGTCGGCCCGGCCCGCCGCCAGACGACGCCCACGGTCCTGTCACGACCCGTCGACCCGGACCGCCAACCGACGACCCCCGTGGCCCGGCCGGAGGCCGTCGGCCCGGATCGCCGCCGACGCAGTCCCGGCAGCCGACGCCGCCGGGTCAGCCACGCCCCGGCGACCGTTCCGCCGCCGACGCCGCCCGCCCGGTTGGCGATCCCGAACGACGGGGCCGCCCCGAGGCCGGCCCCGGGCGGCGTTCCGGCCCGCCCCGCACACCACCGGCGGACCGGGTACCCGGCTCACCCGCCGGACCCCGATCGGGGCCTCCGGGCGGACCCCGACCCGTGCCGCCCACCGGCTCACCCACCGGACCCCGGTCCGGTGTGCCCGCCGGACCTCACCCCGGTCCACGACCGCCGACCGGCCCACCCGCCGGACCGCGCTCCGGACCGGCTCCCGCGCCCCGGTCCGGGCCACCCACCGGCTCACCCGCCGCGCCCCGGTCCGGCTCACCCGCCGGGCCCCGGTCGGGGCCGCCCACCGGACCCGGCTCCGGGCCACCTGTCGCGCCCCGCTCCGGCCCACCCGGTGGCGCGAGGCTCGGCCCACCGGCCGAACCTCGCTCCGGCCCTCCGGCCGGCGTACGCCCGGCACCGCCGAACGCTCCCCGACCGCCGGCCGGGGACGGGAAGCCAGCGGCGAACCGGCCACCACAACGGCCCGGTGCGGCGGCCGCCCCGGGCCAGGCGCCTCCGGTCCGCAGACCGGACACCGCGCCCGGCACGCCCGCCGGCACCCCGACCCCGGCCGGCACGGCGGCAGGGCCGGACGAGGCCCGGAAGAAGCCACAGACGTCCAAGCGGACCTGGCAGTGGGTCGTCGGTTCGCTCGGTGTCCTGGTGCTGCTCGGCCTCTGCGGGCTCAGCGGGTACTTCGTCCTCGCCGACCAGGGGTACGGAGAGGACAGCCGGCCCGCTGACGGCGCCGCCGCCCCGGCCGGTCCCCGGGACATCAGCTCACGGGCCGCCGATCCGACGCCGCTCACCGTCGAGGAGGTGTTCCCGGGCAAGCAGGTCGTGGTGGATGCCGAGGAATCGGCGTACCCGGTGCGCAAGACGCAGGTCTCGGAGGACTGTGAACTCGTCGCCGACGGCGAGATCAGGGAACTCCTGCTGAGTCTCGGCTGCAGCCAGTTCGTCCGGGCCACCGTGCTGTCCCCGCCGGAGACCTATGTGGCCACGGCCGGGATCGTCAACCTCGCGGACCAGGCCGGGGCGACATCCGCACACGAGAAGATCAAACCCATCGTGGACGGCAAGAAGGGCCGCTTCCTCGGCATGGCCGCCGGTAAGGACACCGAGAGCGTCGAGTCGCGCTCGGCCCAGGTCGGCTGGCACGTACGCGGGCACTACCTGATCTACTGCGTGGTGGCCCGGACCAACGGGGGAACCATCGGCACCGACGACCCGTTCGCCCGTCAGGTCATGTTGGACATGATCGAGGTGTACCTGCGGGGCAAGGTGCTGGATCGCCGGGTGACCGCCCCCACCACTCCGCCCGCCGACGTCGAACCCAGCCAGCCCAACTGACCCGGTCGCGCCGGCCGTACATCCGGTACAGGTCAGGCGGAGCTGGTGATACGCAACCGCCGGGTCCGTGAGGCCCGGTCGGCGTACCCGGCCGGGTCCTCGGGATAGCCGACCTCGACCAGGGTCAGCCCGTGGGCCGCCACGACGCTCACCTCACTGGCCCGTTCCCGACGGTCGAGCAGACCACCGGGCCAGTCCACCGGCCGTCGACCGTCCCCGGCCACCAGCATGGCGCCGACCAGGCTCCGCACCATCGACTGGCAGAACGCGTCCGCCTGCACGGTGGCGACCAGTACGCCGTCCGGGTCACGTCGCCAGTCCAGGCGGGTGACCTCCCGTACCGTCGTCGCGTGTTCCTTACGTCGGCAGTACGCGGCGAAGTCGTGCTCCCCGACCAGTCCCGCCGCGGCCTCGTTGAGCGCCGCCAGGTCCAGCGGACGCGGCCAGGCGAGGATCTCGTGCCGCCGCAACGGCTCGGCACCGTACGGCGCGTCCGTGACCCGGTACTCGTACCGCCGGAACGTCGCCGAGAAGCGGGCGTCGAACGCGGCCGGTACCTCGGTGAGGGCACGTACCCGTACGTCGGTGGGGAGCAGTCGGGCCAGCCGGCGCAGCAGGGTCCCGGTGTGCTGCTGCCAGAGCGCGGTGGGCAGGTCGACGTGGCAGACCTGCCCGGTGGCGTGCACACCCGCGTCGGTCCGGCCGGCCACGGTCAGGCCGGTCGCCCGGTCCGCGCCGAGGACCAGGGCGAACGCCTCGGTCAGCACCCCGGCGACGGTACGTTGACCGGGCTGCGCGGCCCAGCCGGAGAAGTCGGTGCCGTCGTAGGCGACGTCGAGCCGTACCCGGGTACGCAACTCCACCTCGGGTTCCACGTGCCACCTCGTGCTCAGTCGACAGGTTTCAGGAAGGGATGAACAGGTGCGGCCGGCGCGGGAAAGGCCGCGGCCCGACATCCCCGTGGGGAATGCCGGGCCGGGCAGTGTCCGTAGACTTCAGGACTTCGAGTTGTCCGCCTCGTCGGTGTCCTCGCGGGCCTGCGCGGTGTCGCCGGAGACCGACGCCGGAGCCTCGGCGTCCTGGTCGGTCGGAGCGGAGGACGACTGCGGGGTCTCCTCCTCCGGGGCCAGCGCCTCGACCTTGTCCTGCTGCGCCGCCTTGCGCGCGGCCGTCTTCTTGGCCGGGGCCGCCGGGGCCACGGTCAGCTCCTCGACCAGCTCGATGATCGCCATCGGGGCGTTGTCGCCCTTGCGCGGCACCGTCTTCACGATCCGGGTGTAGCCACCGTTGCGGTTGGCGAACCGGGGCGCGATCTGGTCGAACAGCGCGAAGACCACGTCCTTGTCCCGCACCACGGTCAGCACCCGGCGACGGCTCGCCAGGTCGCCGCGCTTGGCCTTGGTGATGAGCTGCTCCGCGAGCGGACGCAGCCGCTTGGCCTTGGTCTGGGTCGTGGTGATCCTGCCGTGCTGGAACAGCGCGGTGGCCAGGTTGGCCAGAATCATCCGCTCGTGCGCGGGGCTACCGCCGAGGCGGGGGCCCTTGGTGGGCGTGGGCATTCTTGGTGCTCCTCAGTAGTGGGTGGCCGGATATCCAGTGGGTGGCCGGATGTCCGGCTAGCCCCGGATCAAAGCTGCTCGGTCTCGCGGTAGTCGTCGGTGTCGTAGTCGGCCTCGCCGAAGGTGTCCACGACGTGCGCCGGGTCGAAGTTGGGCGCCGAGTCCTTCAGCCCCAGCCCCATGCCGGCGAGCTTCATCTTGACCTCGTCGATCGACTTCTGACCGAAGTTCCGGATGTCGAGGAGATCGGCCTCGGTACGCCCGATCAGCTCACCAACCGTGTTGATGCCCTCGCGCTTGAGGCAGTTGTACGACCGGACGGTCAGGTCCAGCTCCTCGATCGGCAGCGCCAGATCGGCAGCCAGCTGCGCGTCCTGCGGCGACGGGCCGATGTCGATGCCCTCGGCGCTCTCGTCCAGCTCCCGGGCCAGCCCGAAGAGCTCGACCAGGGTGGAGCCGGCGGAGGCGAGCGCGGTACGCGGCCCGATCGACGCCTTGGTCTCGACGTCGATGATCAGACGGTCGAAGTCCGTGCGCTGCTCGACACGGGTGGCCTCGACGCGGTAGGTGACCTTCAGCACCGGCGAGTAGATCGAGTCGACCGGGATCCGGCCGATCTCGGCTCCGGCCTGCTTGTTCTGCGCCGCGGTGACGTAGCCCCGGCCCCGCTCGACGGTCAGCTCCATGTCGAGCCGGCCCTTGCCGTTGAGGGTGGCGAGCTTCAGGTCGGGGTTGTGCACGGAGACCCCGGCCGGCGGCTGGATGTCACCGGCGGTCACGTCGCCGGGGCCCTGCTTGCGCAGGTACATGCTGACCGGCTCGTCGTGGTCGGAGCTGACGCAGAGCTCCTTGACGTTCATGACGAGCTCGACCACGTCCTCCTTGACGCCGGGGATCGTGGTGAACTCGTGCAGCACGCCGTCGATCTTGATCGACGTCACGGCCGCGCCCGGGATGGACGACAGCAGCGTACGACGCAGCGAGTTGCCCAGGGTGTAACCGAAACCCGGCTCGAGCGGTTCGATGGTGAACCGGGAGCGGGTCTCGCTGATCGACTCCTCGGTGAGGGTCGGCCGCTGGGTGATGAGCACTGTGTTTCTCCTTGGGTCGGGGCGCCCGCCATATGACGCCCGAACTGTGGCGCCCGGTGCCTGCCGCCTCGGCGGCAGGCACCGGGTTGCCCAAAAACTACTTCGAGTAGAGCTCGACGATCAGCTGCTCCTGGACCTGCGTGTCGATGACCGCGCGGGCCGGGAGCGTGTGGACGAGCACCTTCATCTGGCTGGGGATGGCCTCCAGCCACGCCGGCACCGTCTTGGAGCCGGCCTCGGCCTGGGCCACCAGGAACGGGGTCATCTCCTTGGACTTGCCCCGGACCTCGACGATGTCGTGCTCCTTGACCCGGTACGACGGGATGTCGACCTTCTTGCCGTTCACCGTCAGGTGGCCGTGCTTCACGAGCTGACGCGCGTGGTCACGGGACTTGGCCAGGCCGGCCCGGTAGACGACGTTGTCGAGCCGCGACTCGAGGATCTGGAGGAGGATCTCGCCGGTCTTGCCCTTCTTGGCGACGGCCTCCTCGTAGTACCCGCGGAACTGCTTCTCCAGCACGCCGTACACGCGGCGGGCCTTCTGCTTCTCACGCAGCTGGAGCAGGTACTCGGTCTCCTTGGTACGACCCCGGCCGTGCTGTCCGGGCGGGAAGGGCCGGGACTCGAACGGGCACTTCGGGCCATCGCACTTGCTGCCCTTGAGGAACAGCTTCATCTTCTCCCGACGGCAGCGACGGCAGTCGGGACCGGTGTAACGAGCCATCTTTGTCTACTACCTCTCAGACCCGACGACGCTTCGGCGGACGGCACCCGTTGTGCGGCTGTGGCGTGACGTCGGCGATCTGGCCGACCTCCAGGCCCACGGCCTGCAGCGAACGGATGGCGGTCTCCCGGCCGGAGCCGGGTCCCTTGACGAACACGTCGACCTTGCGCATGCCGTGCTCCATCGCCCGTCGCGCGGCGGCCTCGGCGGCCAGCTGGGCGGCGAACGGGGTCGACTTGCGGGAACCCTTGAAGCCGACCTGGCCGGCGGAGGCCCAGGAGATGACGGCACCGGTCGGGTCCGTGATCGAGACGATGGTGTTGTTGAACGTGCTCTTGATGTGCGCCTGCCCGTGGGCGACGTTCTTGCGTTCCTTGCGCCGGACCTTCTTGACGGCGGCCCCGGCGCGAGCCTTCGGTGGCATAAGTCTGTGCGCTCCTATTTACTTCTTGCCGGGCTTCTTCTTGCCGGCGACGGTCCGCTTCGGGCCCTTCCGGGTCCGGGCGTTGGTACGGGTCCGCTGGCCACGGACGGGCAGACCCCGGCGGTGCCGGATACCCGCGTAGCAGCCGATCTCGACCTTGCGGCGGATGTCTGCGGCGACCTCGCGGCGCAGGTCACCTTCTACCTTGAAGTTGGCCTCGATGTGGTTCCGGAGCTGCAGCAGCTCCTCGTCCGTGAGGTCCTTGGCGCGCTTGTCCGGGGAGATGCCGGTGGCGGCGAGCGTCTCAAGCGCCCGGGTCCGTCCGACCCCGAAAATGTAGGTGAGCGCGATCTCCATCCGCTTGTCGCGGGGGAGGTCGACGCCGACTAGCCGTGCCATGTGCGGGCGTACTCCTCGTGGTTTTCGCGGAGGTCTGGACCCGCCCCACCCCGCCTGCCCTGAACCGGCGGGCCCCGGCCTCCGACCGGGGGTCAGCCACGACTGGCGGTCACGCGGGGTGAACTCGCTGCTCGCGGCTGGGACGAGCTTGTGTTGTTGTACGGGATCTACGGCCCGGGTGGCCACGACGCCTCGCCGGCCTGTCGCGGCCGGCGAACGTGGTTCAGCCCTGGCGCTGCTTGTGGCGCGGGTCGGTGCAGATCACCATGACCCGGCCGTGCCGACGGATCACCCGGCACTTGTTGCAGATCCTCTTGACGCTCGGCTTGACCTTCACGGTTGCCTTACTTCCCATCTGTACCCGGCAGCGCGACGCCGTCGAGTCTTGAGGACGGACACGGTTGTCCGGTCGTCGTCAGGCGAACCCCTCCGGACCGGCCAGCGGCCCGGCGACGTTCACTTGTAGCGGTAGACGATCCGCCCGCGGCTCAGGTCGTACGGCGAGAGTTCGACGACGACCCGGTCCTCGGGCAGGATGCGGATGTAGTGCTGCCGCATCTTGCCGCTGATGTGAGCCAGCACCTTGTGGCCGTTGGCGAGCTCCACCCGGAACATGGCGTTCGGGAGAGGCTCGATGACCCGGCCTTCCATCTCGATGGCTCCGTCTTTTTTCGGCATGTCCTCCGCTGTCCTGACGTCGGTTACTCCGGACGGCTCACAACGTCTTCCTGAATGTGATCACTCAGGCCAGCCGCGGACCCCGACTCCCACCGAAGCGCAGGTGGGCATGCCGGAGTGGACGCTGTGCGCCGATCAGCCAGTGTACGCGCGCTCGCGCAACAGCGCCAACCCGAGGTGGCACGGGTTGGCCGATCGGACGAATCCGACTATATCAGGCAGTCTCCTGCTCGCCTGACCGCTCACTCCGACGACGGTCCCGGCGCTCGGCCTTGGCCTGCTCCCGGGCGGCCCGACGGGCGGCCCGACGCTGCGGCTCACCGTTGGCGAGGCCGGACACCGTCACCACCAGCAACACCACGCCCCACGGACCGGCGACCCAGCCGGGCCAGAAGTAGTTCACCTCGCCGGCCATCACACAGGTGATCGCCCAGATCCCGACGACGATCCCGACCGTGCTGAAGAAGGCGCCCCAGGTCTCCCTCAGCCAGTCCCGCACCACCGTCCCCGGGGGCGGGGGCGGAACGGCCGGGGTGGGCGGGGCGACCGGCACCGGACCGCCCGTCGTCGCCAGTTGCGCCCGGTCCGCCGCCACCGGGGCGGGCAGGTCGTCGAGCAGCCCGTTCAGGTCGCCGTACGTCTTCGCGGCGTAGGTCCGCTGGAGTCGGTCGTCGTACTCGTTCAGGTCGAGCCGGCCCTCGTCCAACGCGCGTCGGAGTCGTTCGGCGACCGCCGCCCGGTCCGAGTCCGCGGCCCGCATCCGGTCCCGCTGCTCCATGTCTGAGAGTTTGCCATCACCGGGCCACCCGGCCCACCACAGCTTGATCAACCTGCTGGTCCCGCCAAACCCGGCATCCCGGTCCGGCCTGCCCCCGTCACGTCAGCCGGCCGGACGCCGTCGCCCGGCCGGGCGCGGACCCGGAACCCGGCCGGCCATCCGATCCACAACCGTAGGACCGGCGAGATCGAGACCGTCCGCAGCTCGGCGCGGTCAGCCCGACGCCGCCGATCGGGCGAAACCAGACCTCGGGAACCCGGCGCGACCGGTCAGCCCGACGCCGGTCGGCCGGGCGGAACCAGACGTCGGGAACCCGGCACGGCCGGTCAGCCCGACGCCGCCGAGCGGGGGCGGAACCGCCGGCGCCGGACTCAGCCGGTCGGCGTGGAAGGGGCCGACTCGCGGGCGGTGACCAGGTCACCGAGCCGGGCCCGGCCGCCGTCCGGCGCGGTCAACACCCAGACACCGTCGTCGAGCAGGGCCATCGAGTGTTCGACGTGGGCCGCGATCGACCCGTCCCGGGTGACCACCGTCCAGCCGTCGTCGAGTTCGACGGTGCGGGGCGAGCCCATCGTGATCATCGGCTCGATCGCCAGCGCCAGCCCGGGCACCAGACGCGGTCCACGTCCCGGCCGACCGTGGTTGAGCACGTGCGGGTCCTGGTGCATCTCCGTACCGATGCCGTGCCCGCCGTAGCCCTCGACGATGCCGTACCGGCCGGCGGCCCGGACCGCACGCTCCACCGCGAACGAGATGTCGGTCAGCCGACCCCGGCGGTTGAGCATGCCGCGGGCGGCGGCGGCGATCCCGGCCCACATCGCGTCCTCGGCGACCTCGGCCATCTTGAGCAGCTCGGGGCGGACCTCGCCGACGCCGACGGTGATCGCCGCGTCGCCGTGCCAGCCGTCGAGTACGGCACCGCAGTCGATGGAAATCAGGTCCCCCTCCCGGAGCACCTGGTCGGGTGCCGGGATCGCGTGCACGACCTGCTCGTTGACGGACGAGCAGATCGTCGCCGGGAAACCGTGGTAGCCCTTGAACGACGGGACGGCACCGGCGCCGCGGATCACCGACTCGGCGATGGCGTCGAGATCGGCGGTGGAGACGCCGGGTGCGACCGCAGCCCGCATCCGGGCCAGGGCGTCCGCGACAACCAGCCCGGCGGCCCGCATGAGCGCGATCTGCTCCGGGGTCTTCAGCTGGATGTCCAGCTGGTGACGGCGCATGGAACCAGCCTATCCGCCGTACGAGCGCAGGGCGTCGATCGCCCGGACCGTGACGTCCTCGACCGGTCCGGTCGCGTCGATCCCGACGAGCTTGCCCTGCGCACCGTAGTAGTCGATCAGCGGCGCGGTCTTGCTCGCGTACTCCCGCAGCCGCTCGGCGATGGTCTCGGCCTTGTCGTCGTCCCGCTGGAAGAGTTCCCCGCCGCAGCGGTCACAGATCCCCGGCGTCGTGGTCGGGTCGAACTCGACGTGCCAGATCTTCTGGCAGCCCCGGCAGGTACGCCGGCCGGAGAGCCGCCGGATCACCTCGTCGTCGTCGACCACCAGCTCCAGGACCAGATCCAGGGCGGTGCCCAGGTCGGCCAGGAGCTTGTCCAGCGCGGCGGCCTGCGGGGTGGTCCGAGGAAAACCGTCGAGCAGGAAGCCCTCGGCCGCGTCCGGCTCGGCGAGCCGGTCCCGGACCATGTTGATCGTCACCTCGTCGGGCACCAGCTTGCCGGCGTCCATGTACCGCTTGGCCTCGACGCCGAGCGGGGTCCCCTGGCTGACGTTCGCCCGGAAGATGTCCCCGGTCGAGATCTTGGGCACGGCGAGGTGGGCGGCGATGAACTCGGCCTGGGTCCCCTTGCCCGCCCCGGGGGGACCAACCAGAACGAGGCGCATCTACCGCAGGAACCCTTCGTAGTTCCGCTGCATGAGCTGACTCTCGATCTGCTTCACGGTCTCCAGACCGACACCGACCATGATCAGTACAGCGGTACCGCCGAACGGGAAGTTCTGGAACTGCTGGTTGTCCAGCCAGATGAAGAAGAAGTTCGGCAGGACGGCGACGAGGCCCAGGTAGAGCGAGCCCGGCAGGGTGATCCGGCTCAGGATGAAGTCGAGGTAGTCGGCCGTCGGCTTGCCCGGCCGGATGCCCGGTACGAACCCGCCGTACTTCTTCATGTTGTCCGCGACCTCGGTCGGGTTGAACGTGATCGAGACGTAGAAGTACGTGAAGAAGATGATCAGCAGGAAGTAGACGATGATGTACGTCGGGCTGTCCGGCTGCACCAGGTGGTTCTGCACCCAGGTCTGCCAACCGTTCAGGTTGTTCTGGTCGAAGAACTGGAGCAGCAGCGTCGGCAGGTAGAGCAGCGAGGAGGCGAAGATGACCGGGATGACACCGGCCTGGTTCACCTTCAGCGGGATGTAGGTGGAGGTGCCGCCGTACATCCGCCGGCCGATCATCCGCTTCGCGTACTGGACCGGGATCCGCCGCTGCGCCTGCTCGATGAAGACCACCAGCGTGATGACCACCAGGACCAGGACCAGAACCAGGGCGAACATCCCCCAGCCCTTGTTGTTCTTGATCGTCCAGCCCTCGCTGGGGAGACGCGCCGCGATCGAGGTGAAGATCAGGACGGACATGCCGTTGCCGACGCCGCGGTCGGTGATCAGCTCACCCAGCCACATCACCACACCGGTGCCCGCGGTCATCGTGATGACCAGGACGGTGACGGTCAGCCAGCTCGGCAGGCCGGTCCCCTCGGGGATGATCGGGAACTCCTGGCACATGCCGTTGAAGAGCTGCCCGGACCGGGCCAGCGCCACGAACGCCGAGGCCTGCAGGACGCCGAGGCCGAGGGTCAGGTAGCGGGTGTACTGCGTGATCTTCGCCTGGCCGGACTGACCCTCCTTGCGGAGCTGCTCCAACCGGGGAATGACCACGGTGAGCAGCTGCAGGATGATCGAGGCGGTGATGTAGGGCATGATGCCCAGCGCGAAGACCGACAACGACAGCAGCGCGCCACCGGAGAAGAGGTTGAGCAGGTTGAAGACACCGTTGCCCTCCCCTGTCTCCATGGTCTGGATGCACTTCTGCACGTTGCCGTACGAGACACCCGGGCTGGGCAGGGTCGCGCCGAGCCGGTAGACCGCGATGATGGCTACTGTGAACAGCAGCTTCTTGCGCAGGTCAGGCGTGCGGAACGCACTGAGAAAGGCGGAGAGCAACTTCTTCCTCCTGCGCGAGGCGGGCCGCCGCTGGTGCGTGGCGGGACGGGGTGGCTGTCGGGCGATCGACCCGATACCCATGCTGGGATCGGACTCTAACAGTCCGGAGCGCTCTCGGGCAGATCCACCCGGGAGCATTCACCGGCTCCGATATTAACGGGGCGAACGAGCCCCGTAGTAGACCGGGGCGCCCGCCAGTTGCTCAAGAACTGGGCGAGCGCCACGACCCGTCGTCTTACAGCTCCGTGACCGAGCCGCCAGCAGCGGTGATCTTCTCCTTGGCCGACGCGCTGAACGCGTGCGCCGACAGCTGGAGGGAGACGCCGCCCAGGTCCCCGGTACCGAGAACCTTGACCAGCTGGCCCTTGCGGACGGCGCCGGCCTCGACCAGCTCCGCCGGCCCGACCTCGCCGCCCTGCGGGAAGAGTTCGGCGAGCCGGTCCAGGTTGACCACCTGGTACACGACCTTGAACTTGTTCTTGAAGCCCTTCAGCTTCGGCAGCCGCATGTGGATGGGCATCTGCCCACCCTCGAAGGCTGCCGAGATGTTCTTCCGGGCCTTGGAACCCTTGGTGCCTCGACCGGCGGTCTTGCCCTTGGAGCCCTCACCGCGACCCACCCGGGTCTTCGCGGTCTTGGCGCCGGGCGCCGGACGCAGGTGGTGGACCTTGATCGTCATTAGTCGACCTCCTCGACCTTCACGAGGTGGCTCACGGTGAAGATCATGCCCCGGATCTCGGGGCGGTCCTCCTTGACCACCACGTCGTTGATCCGCTTGAGACCGAGCGACCGCAGCGACTCGCGCTGGTTGTGCTTGGTCCCGATGCCGGACCGGACCTGGGTCACCTTCAGGCGTGCCATCAGGACGTCACCCCCGCCTGGGTCGCGAGCATGGCGGCCGGCGCCACGTCCTCGACCGGCAGACCCCGACGCTTCGCGACCGCCTCCGGCGACTCCAGCCCCTTCAGGGCCGCGACGGTGGCGTGCACGATGTTGATCGGGTTGGACGAGCCGAGGCTCTTGGAGAGCACGTCGTGGATGCCCGCGCACTCCAGGACCGCGCGCACCGGACCACCCGCGATGACACCCGTACCGGCGCTGGCCGGCTTGAGCAGCACCACACCGGCGGCGTCCTCGCCCTGCACCGGGTGCGGGATCGTGGACGCGATGCGGGGCACCTTGAAGAAGTGCTTCTTGGCCTCCTCGACACCCTTGGCGATCGCCGCGGGCACCTCCTTGGCCTTCCCGTAGCCGACCCCGACCGTACCGTCGCCGTCGCCGACGATCACCAGGGCGGTGAAGCTGAAGCGACGACCACCCTTCACGACCTTCGCGACCCGGTTGATGGCGACGACGCGCTCAAGGTGCGGCGTCTTCTCGGCGGGCGCGTTTCCGCGACCGCCCTCACGGCGGTTGTCGCGGCGACCACCCTCGTTGCCACCGGACCCGCCGCCACGGCGCTGTTGACCTGGCATCAGCAGCCTTCCTTTCTCTTCGTGACGGGGTTCTAGAACTCGAGCCCGGCTTCGCGGGCAGCGTCGGCCAGCGCGGCGATCCGCCCCGCGTACTTGTTACCCCCGCGGTCGAAGACGACCTTGGAGATACCGGCGGCCTTGGCCCGCTCGGCGAGCAGCGTCCCGACCTTGCCGGCCAGGGCGCTCTTGTCGCCTTCGCCACCACGGATCGAGGCGTCCAGGGTCGAGGCCGACACCAGGGTGTGACCCTGGTTGTCGTCCACGATCTGGGCCACGATGTGCCGCAGCGAACGGGTGACGACCAGACGCGGCCGCTCGGCGCTGCCGAAGACCGTCTTGCGGACCCGGAAGTGCCGACGCGCCCGCCCGACGGCGCGCTGGGCGGCGACGCCGCGACGGCGCTTGAGCAGCGTGGCGGTCACTTCTTACCTGCCTTTCCAGCCTTGCGGCGGATGACCTCGCCCTGGTACTTGACGCCCTTGCCCTTGTACGGCTCCGGCGGACGGATCTTCCGGATGTTGGCGGCTACCTCGCCGACCTGCTGCTTGTCGATCCCGCTCACGTGGAACAACGTGGGCCGCTCGACGGTGAAGGTGATCCCGTCCGGGGCCTTCACCTGCACCGGGTGCGAGAACCCGAGCGCGAACTCGAGGTCGCTGCCCTTGGCGGTCACCCGGTAACCGGTGCCGGCGATCTCGAGGGTCTTGCGGTAGCCCTCGGTCACACCGACGATCATGTTCGCCACCAGGGTACGGCTGAGGCCGTGCAGCTCCTTGGCCCGCCGCTCGTCGTTCGGCCGGCTGACGTGCAGCTGGCCGTCCTCGCCCCGCTCCGCCTTGATCGGCTCGGCCAGGGTGTGCGACAGCTCGCCCTTCGGCCCCTTGACCTTGACGGTCGCGCCGTCGATGGTCACCTCGACACCGGTCGGCACCGGGATCGACTTACGTCCAATACGCGACATTTCTACCTGTCTCCCGTTACCAGACGAAGGCGAGGACTTCCCCGCCAACGCTCCGCTTGCGGGCCTGCCGGTCGGTCAGCAGCCCCTGGGACGTCGAAATGATCGCCACGCCCAGTCCGCCGAGCACCCGCGGGAGCCCGTCCGACTTGGCGTAAACCCGCAGACCGGGCTTGGACACGCGCTTGATGCCGGCCAGGCTCCGCTCCCGGTTCTGGCCGTACTTCAGCTCGACGACCAGTCGCTTGCCGACGGCACCCTCTTCGGGCTCCTCGACCGACCAGGTGGCGATGTAACCCTCGGCCTTGAGGACCTCGGCGATGTTCGCCTTGATCTTCGAGTAGGGCATCGTCACCCGGTCGTGGTACGCCTGGTTGGCGTTACGCAGACGCGTCAGCATGTCTGCGATCGGGTCGGTCATCGTCATGGATCTCGTCAGCCTTTCTCGCCGGGGTTCCCGGGGCGTTGGCCCGGGCCTACGGCGTTGCGATCCTCGCCCCGACCTTCAGTCGGGACGCGGCTGGGCCCTACCAGGGCGCTCCACCGGAAACGGGTGGGGCGCAGCGTCACCAGGAAGCCTTCGACACACCGGGCAGTTCGCCCCGGTGGGCCATCTCCCGGATGCACACCCGGCAGAGGCCGAACTTGCGGTAGACCGCCTTCGGCCGCCCGCACCGCTGGCAGCGGGTGTACGCGCGAACCGAGAACTTCGGCTTCGCGGCCGCCTTGAGGATCAGCGCCTTCTTCGCCATTCGCTCAGTTCTCCTTGAACGGGAAGCCCAGGAGCTTGAGCAGCGCCCGGCCCTCGTCGTCAGTCGTGGCCGTGGTGACCACCGTGATGTCCATGCCCCGTACCCGATCGATCCGGTCCTGGTCGATCTCGTGGAACACCGACTGCTCGGTCAACCCGAACGTGTAGTTGCCGTGCCCGTCGAGCTTGCGCCCGTCCAGGCCGCGGAAGTCCCGGATCCGGGGCAGCGCGATCGACAGCAGCCGGTCCAGGAACTCCCACATCCGGTCGCCCCGGAGGGTGACCTTGGCGCCGATCGGCATGCCCTCGCGGAGCTTGAACTGCGCGATGGACTTCCGGGCCCGCCGCACCTGCGGCTTCTGCCCGGAGATGGTGGCCAGGTCCCGGACGGCGCCGTCGATCAGCTTCGCGTCCCGGGCGGCCTCGCCGACGCCCATGTTGATGACGATCTTCACCAGGCCGGGCACCTGCATCGGGTTGCCGTAGCTGAACTGCTCACGCAGCTGGCCGGCGATCTCGTTGCGGTACCGCTCCTTCAGCCGCGGCATCGTCTTGGTCTCGGTTGCCGTCATCACAGGTCCTTACCGGTGCTGCGCGCGATGCGGACCTTCTGGCCGTTGTCGTCGATCCGGTACCCGACCCGGGTCGGGTTGCCGTCGGAGTCCAGGACCTGCACGTTCGAGACGTGGATCGGGGCCTCCTGGGTGACGATGCCACCGGTCTTCGCACCGCGTTGGGTGGTGGTCACACGGGTGTGCTTCTTGATCCGGTTAACGCCCTCGACCAGGACCTTGTCCTGCCGCGGGTAGGCCGCGATGACCTTGCCCTTGGCACCCTTGTCCTTGCCGGCGACGACGACGACCGTGTCGCCCTTCTTCACCTTCACGGCTACAACACCTCCGGGGCGAGCGAGATGATCTTCATGAACCGCTTGTCCCGCAGCTCCCGGCCGACCGGGCCGAAGATACGGGTACCACGCGGGTCGCCACCGTCCTTGATGATCACGGCGGCGTTCTCGTCGAACCGGATGTACGAGCCGTCCGGCCGCCGCTTCTCCTTCGCGGTACGAACGACGACCGCCTTGACGACGTCGCCCTTCTTCACACCCGCGCCGGGGATGGCGTCCTTGACCGTGGCCACGATGACGTCGCCGATGCTCGCGTACCGCCGACCGGAGCCACCGAGCACCCGGATGCACAGGATCTCCCGGGCACCCGTGTTGTCGGCGACACGCAGTCGCGACTCCTGCTGAATCACGTCAATCTCCTATGTCTGCCAGTTCTCAGCCGGCGGCCTCCCCGACCACGCCTTCCGGTCACGGAAGGGAGGGCCGGCTGAGCTTGGCGGAACCCTGAGCCTGCGGTACGGCTCTTACTTGGCCTTCTCGAGGATCTCCACGACCCGCCACCGCTTGGTGGCGGACAGCGGACGGGTCTCCATGAGCAGCACCCGGTCGCCCACGCCACACGCGTTCTGCTCGTCGTGCGCCTTCAGCTTGCTGGTGCGGCGCATGACCTTGCCGTACAGCGCGTGCTTGACCCGGTCCTCGACCTCGACGACCACGGTCTTGTCCATCTTGTCGCTGACCACGAGCCCCTCGCGAACCTTGCGCTGGGCCCGCGGCGTCGCGGTGGTGGTCTCTTCACTCATGATGCAGTCACCTCAGTCGGCGCGGCCGAAAGCCCCAGTTCGCGCTCACGCATGATCGTGTAGATCCGGGCGATCTCCCGACGGATGACCTGCAACCGGCGGTTGTTGTCCAGTTGCCCGGTCGCCGCCTGGACGCGCAGGTTGAACAGCTCCGCCTTGGCCTCCCGCAACCTGCTGACCAGCTCCTCTTCGGAGAGTTCACGCAGCTCGCCGGCCTTCACGCCCGCGGCCATCAGCTTTCACCCACTTCGCGCGTAACAATGCGGCACTTCATCGGGAGCTTGTGGATCGCGCGACGCATCGCCTCTCGCGCAATCTGCTCGTTGGGGAAGGACATCTCGAAAAGCACCCGCCCCGGCTTCACGTTGGCGACCCACCACTCGGGCGAGCCCTTACCGGAACCCATCCGGGTTTCGGCCGGCTTCTTGGTCAGGGCCTGGTCCGGGAAGACCGTGATCCAGACCTTGCCACCACGCTTGATGTGTCGGGTCATCGCGATACGGGCCGACTCGATCTGCCGGTTGGTCACGTACGCGGGCTCCAGCGCCTGGATTCCGAACTCGCCGAACACCACCCGGTTGCCGCCCTTCGACGCGCCACTGCGGCCGGGGTGGTGCGGCTTGCGGAAGCCCTTCGGGGGCTTACGCGGCATCAGCATCTGTCAGCCCTCCTGCGCTGAGCTGTCCGTTCCGGCGGAGACCGCCGGAGTCGCCGCGGCGGTGGCCGCCGCAGCGCTGTCGTTCGCCGGCTCGGCCGGAGTTCCGGAGATCTCCGCCGCCGCGGCCCGCCCGGCCTCGGTCCCGCCCGCGGTCGTACCGGACGAGCCGGACCGACCACGACGCGGACGCTCGGGACGGTCGCCCCGCTCACGGCGCGGACGCGCCGGGCCCGCCTCGGCCGGAGCCTCGCGACCGGGTACGGCGTCGCCCTTGTAGATCCAGACCTTCACGCCGATCCGGCCGAAGGTGGTCCGGGCCTCGAAGAAGCCGTACTCGATGTTGGCCCGCAGCGTGTGCAGCGGCACCCGACCCTCGCGGTAGAACTCGGTGCGGCTCATCTCCGCGCCGCCGAGACGGCCGGAGACCTGCACCCGGATGCCCCGCACGATCGGGTTCTTCATCGCCGACTGCATGGCCTTGCGCATCGCCCGCCGGAAGCTGACCCGGCTGGAGAGCTGCTCGGCCACGCCCTGCGCGACGAGCTGCGCGTCCGACTCCGGGCTCTTCACCTCGAGGATGTTGAGCTGGACCTGCTTGCCGGTGAGCTTCTCCAGCTCGCCCCGGATCCGGTCCGCCTCGGCACCCTTACGGCCGATGACGATGCCCGGACGGGCGGTGTGGATGTCGACCCGTACCCGGTCCCGGGTCCGCTCGATGTCAACCTTGGAAATGCCCGCGCGCTCCAGGCCCTTGGACATCATCCGACGGATCTTGACGTCCTCGGCGATGTAGTCCTTGTAGAGCTTGTCCGCGTACCACCGGGACTTCCAGTCGGTCGAGATGCCGAGCCGGAACCCGTGCGGGTGAACCTTCTGCCCCATTACTCGGCACCCTCCGTCTTGCTCTGCTGCGTCTCGGCGGCCCCGGTCTCGGCCGCGGGAGCGGTCGACTTGGCCGGAGCGGCCTTCTTCGCGGCCCGCCGGGCCGGCGTCGCCGGCGCCACGGCCTCGACCACGATCGTGATGTGGCAGGTCCGCTTGCGGATCCGGTACGCCCGGCCCTGGGCCCGCGGCTGGAACCGCTTCATCGTCGGGCCCTCGTCCACGAACGCCTCGCTGACGAGCAGCGCGTCGGGGTCCAGCCGCTCGTTGTTCTCCGCGTTGGCGATCGCGCTCGCGAGCACCTTGTAGACCTGCTCGCTCGCCGCCTGCGGCGCGAACTGCAGCACCGTGAGCGCCTCCTTCGCGGGCAGACCGCGGACGAGGTTGACCACCCGGCGCGCCTTGGTCGGCGAGATGCGCACGTGTCGCGCAACCGCCCGCGCGCCCGGAAGCACCGGAGCGTCGCCCTTTACTGGCATCGCTGAAACCCCTTGATCCTTAATCCGTGGTCGGCGCTCAGCGCCGGCGGCTCTTCCGGTCGTCCTTCTCGTGACCCTTGAACGTGCGGGTCAGCGCAAACTCGCCGAGCTTGTGCCCGACCATCGCCTCGGTCACGAACACCGGGACGTGCTTGCGCCCGTCGTGCACGGCGATCGTGTGCCCGAGCATCTCGGGAATGATCGTCGAACGGCGCGACCAGGTCTTGATGACGTTCTTCGAGCCCTTCTCGTTCTGCGTCTCCACCTTCTTGAGCAGGTGGTCGTCGATGAACGGGCCCTTCTTCAGGCTGCGAGGCATGTCTACCTATCTCCCTTAGCCGCGCTTGCGGGTGGCGTAGCGGCGGCGGACGATGAGGCGGTCGCTCGCCTTGCCCTTCTGACGGGTACGGCCCTCGGGCTTACCCTGCGGGTTCACCGGGTGGCGACCACCGGAGGTCTTACCCTCACCACCACCGTGCGGGTGGTCGACCGGGTTCATCGCCACACCACGGACGGTCGGGCGCTTGCCCTTCCACCGCATCCGGCCGGCCTTGCCCCAGTTGATGTTGGACTGGTCGGCGTTGCCGATCTCACCGATCGTCGCCCGGCAGCGCACGTCGACCCGCCGGATCTCGCCGGAGGGCATCCGCAGGGTGGCGTACGCCCCCTCGCGGCCCAGCAGCTGGATGCCGACGCCGGCCGAACGGGCCAGCTTGGCGCCGCCGCCCGGGCGCAGCTCCACCGCGTGGATGGTGGAACCGACCGGGATGTTGCGCAGCGGCAGGTTGTTGCCGGGCTTGATGTCGGCACCCGGGCCGGACTCGACCGGGTCGCCCTGCTTCAGGTCCTTCGGCGCGATGATGTAGCGCTTCTCGCCGTCGGCGTAGTGCAGCAGTGCGATCCGCGCGGTGCGGTTCGGGTCGTACTCGATGTGCGCGACCTTCGCCGGCACGCCGTCCTTGTCGACCCGCTTGAAGTCGATCAGACGGTACTGGCGCTTGTGCCCACCGCCGTGGTGCCGCGTGGTGATCCGGCCGTGGGCGTTACGCCCGCCCTTCTTCGGCAGCGGAGCCAGCAGCGACTTCTCCGGGGTCGACCGGGTGATCTCAGCGAAGTCGGCGACGCTGGAGCCACGCCGGCCCGGCGTCGTCGGCTTGTACTTACGGATAGCCATTGTCTATACCCCTCAGCTGACCGGGCCGCCGAAGGCCTCGATGCGGTCACCGTCGGCCAGCTTCACCATCGCCCGCTTGGTGTCCTTGCGCTTTCCGTACCCGGTCCGGGTCCGCTTGCGCTTGCCCTCGCGGTTGAGGGTGTTGACCGTGATGACCCGGACATTGAAGATCTGCTGGATCGCGATCTTGATCGAGGTCTTGTTCGCGTCCGGGTGCACCAGGAAGGTGTACCAGTTCTTGTTGAGCTCGCTGTAGCTCTTCTCCGAGACGACCGGCGCGATGATGATGTCCCGCGGGTCGGCGATCGTGGTCACTTGTCGCTCTCCTCACCCTGCGCCCCACCGCGGCGACCCAGGAACTCGTCCAGGGCGTCCCGGGTGAAGACCACGTCGTCGGCGACCAGCACGTCGTACGTGTTGAGCTGGCCGGCCTCCAGCAGATGCACACTCGGCTCGTTGCGCAGCGACAGCCAGTTCAGCTCGTCGGTGCTGCTGAGCACCACCAGCACCCGCTTGGCCTGGCTGGCCTTGCGCAGCACGGCGATGGCGCCCTTCGTCGACGGCTTGTCGCCGGTCACGAAGCTCTCCACCACGTGCAGCTGGCCGTTGCGGGCCCGGTCCGAGAGGGCGCCACGCAGCGCGGCCGCCTTCATCTTCTTGGGGGTCCGCTGGCTGTAGTCCCGCGGGACCGGCCCGTGCACCACGCCACCGCCGGCGAACTGCGGCGCGCGGATCGAACCCTGCCGGGCCCGACCGGTGCCCTTCTGCTTGTAAGGCTTCTTGCCGCCACCGGCGACCTCGCCCCGGGTCTTGACCTTGTGCGTGCCCTGCCGCGCGGCGGCGAGCTGCGCGACCACGACCTGGTGCATCAGCGCGATGTTGGCCTGTACGTCGAAGACCTCGGCGGGCAGCTCGACCGAGCCGCTCGTGGTGCCCTCGGCGGTCAGTACGTCAACCGTGCTCACTTCGCCGCACCGCCCTTCTTCGCGGCGGCCTTGGCCGCCGAGCGGACCAGCACCAGCGCGCCCTTGGGACCGGGGATGGCACCGCGAACCAGCAGCAGGTTGTTCTCCGGGTCGACCGCCTGGATGGTGAGGTTCTGCGTGGTGAACCGCACGCCACCCATCCGACCGGCCATCCGGACGCCCTTGAAGACGCGACCCGGGGTGGCGCAGGCGCCGATGGAGCCCGGCGAGCGGTGCTTGCGCTCGACACCGTGACCCGCGCCCAGACCGTGGAAGCCGTGCCGCTTCATGACACCGGCGAAGCCCTTGCCCCTGGTCCGGCCGGTGACGTCGATCGTCGCGCCCGGGGTGAACGTCTCGACGTTCACCTCCTGGCCCAGCTCGTACTCGGCGGCGTCGGTGGTGCGCAGCTCGACGATGTGCCGGCGCGGCGCCACGTTGGCCTTGGCGTAGTGGCCGGTGACCGGCTTCTTGACCTTGCGCGGGTTGATCGCGCCGTACGCCAGCTGGACCGCGGAGTAGCCGTCCTTGTCAGCGGTGCGGATCTGGGTCACGACACACGGCCCCGCCTGCACCACCGTCACCGGGACAACACGGTTGTTGTCCCAGACCTGGGTCATGCCGAGCTTGGCGCCCAGGATGCCCTTCACTTGCCTGTCCATTAGTCCGGTCCCTACAGCTTGATCTCGATGTCGACGCCAGCCGGCAGGTCGAGGCGCATGAGCGAGTCGACCGTCTTGGGGGTCGGGTCGATGATGTCGATCAGACGCTTGTGCGTGCGCATCTCGAAGTGCTCGCGCGAGTCCTTGTACTTGTGCGGCGAACGGATCACGCAGAAACGGTTGATCTCCGTGGGCAGCGGCACCGGTCCCGCGACCTGAGCCCCGGTACGCGTCACCGTCTCAACGATCTTGCGCGCCGAGGAGTCGACCACCTCGTGGTCGTACGCCTTGAGCCGGATGCGGATCTTCTGTCCCGCCATGGTGGCCTCTGTTCCTTCTCTCGCCTTGTCCGTCCCGCCCGGTTGCTACCACGGAGCTCACCCCCGGGAGCGGGATGTTCCATGCCGGGCTCGGGCGCTGCCCAACTCCCGTGCTTTCCGACCCCCGCGGTCGGGCGTGTCGCGCCCTGGGGCCAGGCTCCGCCCCGGAAAACCGGAGCGGTCCCCGCCCGTGCGGGAAGTGCGGGGGCGCCGGGAGTGGATCGCCACGCCCCGGACACCCAGCGAGGGTGGCTGACTATCGGGCAGCCAGCCACCCCGCCGGTACGCAACCTGACCAGTATGCCGTACTACCGCACGGCAACGCTAATCGGGGTTACTGTTTACTTGATGATCTTGGTGACGAACCCGGCGCCGACCGTACGGCCACCCTCGCGGATCGCGAACTTGAGGTTCTCCTCCATCGCGATCGGCTGGATCAGCTTCACGGTCATCGTGGTGTTGTCACCCGGCATGACCATCTCGGTGCCCTCGGGCAGCGTGACGACGCCGGTAACGTCCGTGGTCCGGAAGTAGAACTGCGGACGGTAGTTCTGGAAGAACGGGGTGTGCCGGCCACCTTCCTCCTTGGAGAGGATGTAGACGGTCGCCTCGAACTCCGTGTGCGGGGTGGTGGTGCCAGGCTTGACAACCACCATGCCGCGCTCGACGTCCTCGCGCTTGATACCCCGCAGCAGCAGACCGACGTTCTCACCCGCACGGGCCTCGTCGAGCAGCTTGCGGAACATCTCGATACCGGTGCAGACCGTCTTCTGCGACTTCTCGCGGATACCGACGATCTCCACCTCCTCGTTCGGCTTGAGCACGCCACGCTCGGCGCGGCCGGTGACCACGGTGCCACGACCGGTGATCGTGAAGACGTCCTCGATGGGCATGAGGAACGGCTTGTCGGTCTCCCGCTCCGGCTGAGGAATCGCGGTGTCGACCGCGTTCATCAGGTCCAGGAGCTTCGCGGTCCACTCCGGGTCGCCCTCGAGCGCCTTCAGCGCGGAGACCCGCACGACCGGCAGGTCGTCACCCGGGTACTCCTGCGACGAGAGCAGCTCACGGACCTCGAGCTCAACGAGCTCGAGGAGCTCCTCGTCGTCGACCATGTCGCTCTTGTTCAGCGCGACCACGATGTACGGCACGCCGACCTGGCGGGCCAGCAGCACGTGCTCGCGGGTCTGCGGCATCGGGCCGTCGGTCGCCGCCACCACCAGGATCGCGCCGTCCATCTGCGCGGCACCGGTGATCATGTTCTTGATGTAGTCGGCGTGACCGGGGCAGTCCACGTGCGCGTAGTGCCGCGCCGCGGTCTGGTACTCGACGTGCGCGATCGAGATCGTGATACCCCGGGCCTTCTCCTCCGGCGCCTTGTCGATCTCGTCGAACGGCGTGTACGGGTTCAGGTCCGGGAACTCGTCGTGCAGGACCTTGGTAATGGCCGCCGTCAGCGTCGTCTTACCGTGGTCGATGTGACCAATGGTGCCGATGTTGACGTGCGGCTTAGTCCGCTCGAACTTCGCCTTCGCCACTGGTGTCCTCCTGTGGACTTCTTGGTTCGTACGCCCGGCGCGCCATCCGGCGCTTAGGACTCTGTCGACAGCCTTTCCGACCGAGGAGTTCCCGGACGGGAAGTAGGTGGGTCTTGCGGCGGTGAAACCTTCAGGCCCGGTCTCGCAGCCCGGCCCGTGAACGCCGCGGGCGAGATTACTCGTCCGCGGCCCTCGCGGTATCACCGGCCCGGCGTCAGCCGAGTGGAATCACTCGCCCGTCGCCTTCGCGATGATCTCCTTCGCCACGTTCGCGGGAACCTCGGCGTAGGAGTCGAACTGCATGCTGTAGCTAGCCCGGCCCTGGGTCTTCGACCGCAGGTCGCCGACATAGCCGAACATCTCCGACAGCGGCACCAGGGCGCGGACGACGCGGGCTCCGCCGCGCTCCTCCATCGCCTGAATGATGCCCCGGCGGGAGTTGAGGTCGCCGATCACGTCACCCATGTTCTCCTCAGGAGTGGTGACCTCGACGGACATCATCGGTTCGAGCAGTGCGGGATCGGCCTTGCGGGCCGCGTCCTTGAGCACCATCGAACCGGCGATCTTGAACGCCATCTCGGACGAGTCGACCTCGTGGGCCTGCCCGTCGAGCAGCGTCAGCTTCAGGCCGACCAGCGGGTAGCCGGCGAGTACGCCGTACTGCATCGCGTCCTGGGCACCGGCGTCGACCGAGGGGATGAACTCCCTCGGCACCCGGCCACCGGTCACCGCGTTGGCGAACTCGTAGGTCGGCGAGTCGTTGGTCAGCGGCAGCGGCTCGACGCTGACGATGACCCGCGCGTACTGGCCGGAACCACCGGTCTGCTTCTTGTGGGTGTACTCGACCTTGTCCACCTTGCGGCGGATGGTCTCGCGGTACGCCACCTGCGGCTTGCCGATGTTCGCCTCGACGTTGAACTCGCGGCGCATCCGGTCCACCAGGATGTCCAGGTGCAGCTCGCCCATGCCGGCGATGACCGTCTGACCGGTCTCCTCGTCGAGGCTGACCCGGAACGTCGGGTCCTCCTCGGCGAGCCGCTGGATCGCGGTGCCGAGCTTCTCCTGGTCCGACTTGGTCTTCGGCTCGATCGCCACCTGGATGACCGGCTCGGGGAAGGTCATCGACTCCAGGATGACCGCGTTGGCCGGGTCGCAGAGCGTGTCGCCGGTGGTGGTCTGCTTCAGACCCTGCACCGCGATGATGTCGCCAGCCTGGGCCGAGCTGCGCTCTTCCCGCTTGTTGGCGTGCATCTGGTAGATCTTGCCGATCCGCTCCTTGCGGTCCTTGGTGGAGTTGATCACCTGCGAACCGGACTCGACCTTGCCGGAGTAGACCCGCACGTAGGTCAGCTTGCCCAGGTGCTTGTCAGTCTGGATCTTGAAGGCCAGGGCGGCGAACGGCTCGCTCGGGTCCGGCTTGCGCTGCAGCGGGGTCTCGCCGTCGGTCGCGGTGCCCTCGATCGCCGGGATGTCCAGCGGCGACGGCAGGTACTCGACCACCGCGTCGAGCATCGGCTGGATGCCCTTGTTCTTGAACGCCGAGCCGCAGAGCACCGGGTTGGCCTTGCCGGCGATGGTGGCCCGGCGGATGGCGGCCCGGATCTCCTCGACGGAGAGCTCGCCACCGTCCAGCGACTCGAGGTACTTCTCGGTGAACTCGTCGTCGACGCTGGACAGCGTGTCGAGCAGCGTCTCGCGCCACTCGGTGGCCTGGTCGACGAGGTCGGCCGGGACGTCCTCGATCGCGTAGTCCTCGCCCTTCTGGGTCTCGCCACGCCAGGTCAGCGCGCGCATCCCGATCAGGTCGACGACCCCGATGTGATCACCCTCCAGGCCGATCGGGATCTGCAGCACCAGCGGAGTGGCGTTGAGCCGGTCGACCATCATCTGCACGCAGCGGAAGAAGTCCGCGCCGGTCCGGTCCAGCTTGTTGACGAAGCACATCCGCGGGACGTTGTACTTGTCGGCCTGGCGCCAGACGTTCTCGGTCTGCGGCTCGACACCGGCGACCCCGTCGTACACGGCCACCGCACCGTCGAGGACCCGCAGCGACCGCTCGACCTCGACCGTGAAGTCGACGTGGCCGGGCGTGTCGATGATCTGGATCGTGTGGCCCTTCCACTCACACTTGGTGGCGGCGGAGGTGATGGTGATCCCCCGCTCCTGCTCCTGCTCCATCCAGTCCATGACGGCGGCGCCCTCGTGGACCTCACCGATCTTGTACGTGATACCGGTGTAGAACAGGATCCGCTCGGTGGTCGTGGTCTTACCAGCATCGATGTGCGCCATGATGCCGATGTTGCGTACCTTGGCGAGCGCGTCTGCGGCGGCCACTTCAATCCCTACTTATCGTCGTCTCGTCGGCGTATTCGCGACCGGCCCCGAGTCCCGGCGCGGCGGACCGCGCCGGGACCCGATCGGTCGTTACCAGCGGTAGTGCGCGAAGGCCTTGTTGGACTCGGCCATCTTGTGGGTGTCCTCGCGCCGCTTGACGGCGGCACCAAGACCGTTGCTCGCGTCGAGCAGCTCGTTCATCAGGCGCTCGACCATGGTCTTCTCCCGACGGGCCCGGGAGTAGGTGACCAGCCAACGCAGCCCGAGCGTGGTGGCCCGGGGCGGGCGCACCTCGACCGGCACCTGGTAGGTCGCGCCACCGACACGGCGGCTGCGGACCTCGAGGGTCGGCTTCACGTTGTCCATCGCGCGCTTGAGGATGACCACCGGGTCGGTGCCGGCCTTCTCGCGGCAGCCCTCGAGGGCCTCGTACACGATGCGCTCGGCGAGCTGACGCTTGCCGCGCAGCAGGATCTTGTTCACCAGCTGGGTCACCAGCGGCGAGTTGTACACCGGGTCCGCGACGAGCGGCCGACGCGGAGCAGGGCCCTTACGCGGCATGTCAGCTCTTCTCCTTCTTCGCGCCGTAACGGCTACGCGCCTGCTTGCGGTTGCGGACACCCTGGGTGTCCAGCGAGCCGCGGACGATCTTGTAGCGCACGCCGGGGAGGTCCTTCACCCGGCCACCGCGGACCAGCACGAGGGAGTGCTCCTGCAGGTTGTGCCCCACGCCCGGGATGTAGGCGGTCACCTCGATCTGGCTGCTGAGCTTCACACGAGCGACCTTGCGCAGCGCGGAGTTTGGCTTCTTCGGGGTGGTGGTGTACACGCGCGTGCACACACCGCGCCGCTGAGGGCTCCCCTTCAGCGCGGGCGTCTTGGTCTTGCTCGTCTTGGCTTGGCGGCCCTTGCGGACCAACTGCTGGATCGTGGGCACCGGGTTTCTCCGCTCCCTTCGGCCGCCTGTCTGCGACCGCGCGTGTCATAGCCGCCCTAGCGAGTGGCTCTCCTACATTCCAACCAGGGCCGTCCTGCGACGGTCCCGGTACCCGCGGTCGGGCGTGTCGCCCGCTCGCGGTTTCCGACGCCGTTCACCGGCTCCGGATTCCAGCCCGTCGGCACGCTGGCGCGTCCCGACCTGTTCGACTTTGTCGTGCTGCCGCTCGATGACCGCATGACGGCTCGGGCGCACGCACGAGTTGCCCGGGCATGCCCGGGCACGAGAGGAAAGAGTACCTACCCCGGATGGGCACGTCAAAACGGGCACCCCGAAGTTGTTGACAAGGAGGTTGTTGACAACCCCGTTGCTGACAGCTCCGGGTCGGGGTCCGGCTCGTCGTGTCACCCGCAGCGGGCACTACCAGACACCAGTGTACCGGCTGCCTCCGCCGGCCTGCTCGGCGGGCCGCCAACCAGCCCCGACCCACGCTTCCGGGACGGCGGCCCGGCCGTCGCGCCGACGTCGGCCCGGTCGGCCCGCACCGGCCGCGTGACCGTCCGGCCACGCTCAGGCCTGGAACAGCAACGCCATCGCGAAGGCCAGCAGGGTCAGCCCGAGGCCCACGGCGCCACAGCTGATCCCGGCGACGGCCACCCCCCGGCCACGGAACCGGACGGTCGACGACCCGCCGGCCGGCGGCGGCCCGGCTGCCCACGGCGTCCCCGGGCCGCCCCGACCGGTCTGCCGCCGACCGAACTCCCCGAGCAGCACGCCAGCGAGGCCGAGCAGCACGGCCAGCACCGCGAACGCGCCGGCCGCCCACCCACCCCAGTCGGTGTCGATCCCGGCCAGCCCGAGACAGCCCACCACCCCCGCCACGAGAATCGAAGCGATGCCGGTGACCAACGCCGCGACCGCCGGCCCCGAGGTGATCGGGGGCACGTCCAGCTGGACGATGCCGAACGGCGTACCCGGAACCGGGTCGACCCGGCGGGGCGGCCGCCAGGAATCCCGGGGCGGCGCCGGCACCGGCCGGGGTCGCGCGCCGCCGGGCCCCACCGGCCCCATCGGCGGTCCGGCCTGCCCCGGGTACGCCGGAACGGGGTACGCCCCCACCCCCGGCGGTCTCCCGGACGGGTACGGCACCACGGCGGAACCCGGCACCCCGGACTGGTACGGCCCCGCCGGCGTGAACCCCCCGGGCCACGGCGGCGCGCCCGGCGGTACCGCCGGCAGCGGACCGGAATGCACGGCCGGAGCAGGCGGTCGCGGGGAGGCCGGCGGCGGAGCGGGGTCCACGGCTGGCGCGGACGAGCCCGGCGCGGTCGGCCGGGCCCACTCGCTGACCGGCTCCGCCGGCTGGCCCGCGTGCTCGCCCGGCAAGGTGTAGGAGGGCTCGTGGTAGCGGGGTTCGTAGCCGGAGGGCGTGCCTCGCGACGTCTCCGCTGCGCGGTCCGCAGCCGGTGGCTGCTCCTCCTGCGTCACGCCCATCCCCCCTGACCACCGGACCGGCTCGGAGCGTACCGCCCGGCACCGGCCGCTTGCCGGCCGGACATCTCCGCGTCGTGCCCAGCGCCAGGCTACCGTCGGAGCGCCAGTCACCGACCGCTGGTGAGCCGTCCGGATCCCCACCCGGCCCGGGCAGGCAGCGCCGACCAGTCCCGGGTGTACGCCGGTCAGTCGATCCCAGGCGCGAAGTCCTGCCCGGTCGGGGTCTCGGCGAGGTGCAGCACGCCGACCACGGACAGGGCGACCAGCGTGCTCAGCGCCAACACGAGCCCCGCCCAGGCCAGCCGCTCGCCCCGGCGCAGCCAGACCGCCCCGGTAAGGTAGCCGCCCGAGGCGTACGCCTCCCGGCGTGCCTCGCGGGCCAGCAGCATCGCGATCGTGGCCGGTACGAGCCCCCCGACGAACAACCCGGTCAGCAGCGCGACCAGGCCGAGGGCGAAGACCGCACGCGACTTGGTCGACCGCACCGGATCGGGGTCGAGCGGATGGCGCAGCGCGGGGCCGGCGTCCGCGACCGGCATCGTCTCCACCCGACCAGCCTACAAACCCGACCGCCCGTCAGACGCACGGTGCCCCCCACGTCGTCTGTCGACGACGTGGGGGGCACTGGATCCTGCGTCTTTAGCGGTACGACCCGAAGTCGAAGTCGTCCAGCGGCACCGCCTGGCCGCTGGCCGGCCCGAATCCGTAGTCCGTCTCCGGGTAGCCGGTCATCGAGTAGACCTTGGCCTTCGCCTCCTCGGTCGGCTCCACCCGGATGTTGCGGTACTTGCTGATGCCGGTACCGGCCGGGATGAGCTTACCGATGATCACGTTCTCCTTGAGGCCGATCAGCGAGTCGCTGCGCGCGTTGATCGCCGCGTCGGTCAGCACCCGGGTGGTCTCCTGGAAGGAGGCCGCCGAGAGCCAGGAGTCGGTGGCCAGCGAGGCCTTGGTGATACCCATCAGCACCGGACGACCGGCCGCGGGCTCGCCGCCCTCGGACACCAGCCGGCGGTTCTCCGACTCGAAGACCGCCCGGTCGACCAGCACACCCGGCAGGAACTCGGTGGACCCGGAGTCGATCACCGTGACCCGCTTGAGCATCTGCCGAATGATGATCTCGATGTGCTTGTCGTGGATGAGCACACCCTGCGACCGGTAGACCTCCTGGACCTCCTGGGTCAGGTGGACCTGGACCGCCCGGGGACCGAGGATCCGCAGCAGCTCGTGCGGGTCGATCGTGCCCTCGGTGAGCTTCTCGCCGACCTCGACGTGGTCACCGTCGTGGGCCCGGAGCTTGACCCGCTTCGAGATCTTGTCGTACACGATCTCGTCGCTGCCGTCGTCCGGCACCACGATGATCTTCCGGGACCGCTCGCCGTCCTCGATCCGGATCCGGCCGGGGGTGTCGGCGATCGGCGCCTTGCCCTTCGGCACCCGGGCCTCGAAGATCTCCTGCACACGCGGCAGACCCTGGGTGATGTCCTCACCCGCGACACCACCGGTGTGGAAGGTACGCATCGTCAGCTGGGTACCCGGCTCACCGATCGACTGGGCGGCGATGATGCCGACCGCCTCGCCGATGTCGACCGACTTGCCCGTCGGCAGGGACCGGCCGTAGCAGGCCGCGCAGACTCCGAGCTTCGACTCGCAGGTCAGCACGCTGCGTACCCGGACCGTGTCCACACCGGCCGCGACGATCCGGTCGACCAGGATCGAGTTGAGGTCCGCGCCCCGCTCGGCGACCAGGTTGCCGTCGGCGCCCTTGACGTCGTCGGCCAGGGTACGGGCGTGCACCCCGGTCTCGGCGTGCGTGTGCACCACCAGCTTGCCGTCGCCACCCGGCTCGCCCACCTGCATGGTGATCGCCCGGTCGGTGCCGCAGTCCTCCTCGCGGATGATGACGTCCTGCGACACGTCCACCAGACGACGGGTCAGGTAACCCGAGTCGGCGGTCCGCAGCGCGGTGTCCGCGAGACCCTTCCGGGCGCCGTGCGTGGAGATGAAGTACTCCAGTACGGACAGACCCTCCCGGTAGCTGGCCTTGATCGGCCGGGGGATGATCTCACCCTTCGGGTTGGCCACCAGACCACGGATCGCGGCGATCTGACGGAGCTGGAGCAGGTTACCGCGGGCACCCGAGTTGATCATCTTCCACAGCGGGTTCTCCTGCGGCAGCGCCGTCTCCATCTCCTTGGCGACCTCGTTGGTCGCCTTGGTCCAGATCTCGATCAGCTCGAGGCGGCGCTCCTCCACGGTCATCAGACCGCGCTGGTACTGCTTGTCGATCCGCTCGGCTTCCTTCTCGTACCGCTCCAGGATCTCCCGCTTACGCGGCGGCGCGATGACGTCCTCCATGCCGATCGTCACGCCGGACCAGGTGGCCCAGTGGAAACCGGCCTCCTTGAGCCCGTCGAGCGTCGCGGCCAGCGCCACCTTCGGGAACCGCTCGGCGAGATCGTTGACGATCGCGGAGAGCTGACCCTTGCGGATCTCGTAGTTCACGAAGCGGTAGCCCTGCGGCAGGGTCTCGTTGAACAGCACCCGCCCCAGCGTGGTCTCCACGGTCAGCGGCTCACCCGCGACCCAGCCCTCCGGCGCGGTCCAGCGCGACGCGGCCGGGCCGTTGTCGACCTCGACGACACCCCGCAGCCGGATCTTCACCGGGGTCTGCAGGTGCAGCTCGCCGTTGTCGAAGGCCATCCGGGCCTCGGCGTCCGAGCTGAACACCCGGCCCTCGCCCACCTCACCCGGGGTCAGGTGGGTCAGGTGGTAGAGGCCGATGACCATGTCCTGGGTGGGCATGGTGACCGGCTTGCCGTCGGCCGGCTTGAGGATGTTGTTCGACGACAGCATCAGGATCCGCGCCTCGGCCTGGGCCTCGGCGGACAGCGGCACGTGCACCGCCATCTGGTCACCGTCGAAGTCCGCGTTGAACGCGGTGCAGACGAGCGGGTGGATCTGGATCGCCTTGCCCTCGACCAGCTGCGGCTCGAAGGCCTGGATGCCCAGCCGGTGCAGGGTCGGCGCCCGGTTCAGCAGAACCGGGTGCTCGCCGATGACCTCTTCCAGCACGTCCCAGACGACCGGCCGCTGCCGCTCGACCATCCGCTTCGCGGACTTGATGTTCTGCGCGTGGTTGAGGTCGACCAGCCGCTTCATCACGAACGGCTTGAACAGCTCCAGCGCCATCTGCTTCGGCAGGCCGCACTGGTGCAGCTTGAGCTGCGGACCCACCACGATGACCGAACGACCGGAGTAGTCGACCCGCTTGCCGAGCAGGTTCTGCCGGAACCGGCCCTGCTTGCCCTTGAGCATGTCGGAGAGCGACTTCAGCGGACGGTTACCGGGACCGGTGACCGGCCGGCCGCGACGGCCGTTGTCGAACAGCGCGTCGACGGCCTCCTGCAGCATCCGCTTCTCGTTGTTGACGATGATCTCGGGCGCGCCCAGGTCGATCAGCCGCTTGAGCCGGTTGTTCCGGTTGATCACGCGACGGTAGAGGTCGTTCAGGTCCGAGGTCGCGAACCGGCCACCGTCCAGCTGCACCATCGGGCGCAGGTCCGGCGGGATCACCGGTACGCAGTCCAGCACCATGCCGAGCGGCGAGTTGCGGGTGTTGAGGAACGCCGCGACCACCTTGAGCCGCTTGAGCGCCCGGATCTTCCGCTGCCCCTTGCCGGAGCGGATGATCTCGCGGAGGTTCTCCGCCTCGGCGTCCAGGTCCATGTTCTGGACCAGCGCCTTGATCGCCTCGGCGCCCATGCCGCCGGTGAAGTACTCGCCGAACCGGTCCCGCAGCTCGCGGTAGAGCAGCTCGTCGGTGACCAGCTGCTTCGGCTCCAGCTTGCGGAAGGTGTCGAGCACCTCGTCCAGACGGTCGATCTCGCGCTGGGCCCGGTCGCGGATCTGGCGCATCTCGCGCTCTCCGCCCTCCTTGACCTTGCGCCGGACGTCCGCCTTGGCACCCTCGGCCTCCAGCTCGGCCAGGTCGGCCTCGAGCTTGGCGGCCCGCTTCTCGATCTCGGAGTCGCGGCTGTTCTCCGCCTGACGCTTCTCGGCGAGGATCTCGTTCTCGATCGTCGAGAGGTCACGGTGCCGCGCCTCGGTGTCCACGCTGGTCACCACGTACGACGCGAAGTAGATGATCTTCTCGAGATCCTTCGGCGCCAGGTCCAGCAGGTAGCCCAGCCGGCTCGGCACACCCTTGAAGTACCAGATGTGCGTCACCGAGGCGGCCAGCTCGATGTGCCCCATCCGCTCACGCCGTACCTTGGAGCGGGTCACCTCGACCCCGCAGCGCTCGCAGATGATGCCCTTGAACCGGACCCGCTTGTACTTACCGCAGTAGCACTCCCAGTCCCGCTGCGGACCGAAGATCTTCTCGCAGAAGAGCCCGTCCTTTTCCGGCTTCAGGGTGCGGTAGTTGATCGTCTCAGGCTTCTTGACCTCGCCGTGCGACCACTGACGGATGTCGTCGGCGGTGGCCAGGCCAATCCGCAACTCGTCGAAGAAGTTGACGTCGAGCACGTTATATGTCCCTCGTGTCGTGTCGTTTTGCCGCTGCTAGCTCACCGGGCTGGGGTTGGGGGGGGGGGGGGGCCCGGGCGGGCAACAACCTCCCCCCCCCCCCCGGGGCCCCCC
>NZ_JAZGQK010000014.1:0-4092 GCF_036422035.1 Plantactinospora sonchi | reverse complement strand
CTCGTAGCGGGGGGGGGGGGGGGGGGGGCGCCGCGGGGGGGGGGCCGGGGGGCCGGGGGGGGGGGCCCCCCCCCCCCCCCAACCCACACCACTCACACCTCTTCGACCGAGCTCGGCTCGCGCCGGGACAGGTCGATGCCGAGTTCCTCCGCTGCCCGGAAGACCTCGTCGTCGGTCTCGCGCATTTCCAGGGCCACGCCGTCGCTGGAGAGCACCTCAACGTTGAGGCACAGCGACTGCAGCTCCTTGAGCAGCACCTTGAAGGACTCCGGGATGCCCGGTTCCGGAATGTTCTCGCCCTTGACGATCGCCTCGTAGACCTTGACCCGGCCCAGGACGTCGTCGGACTTGATCGTCAGCAGCTCCTGCAGGGCGTACGCGGCGCCGTACGCCTGCATCGCCCAGCACTCCATCTCGCCGAACCGCTGGCCACCGAACTGCGCCTTACCACCCAGCGGCTGCTGCGTGATCATCGAGTACGGGCCGGTCGACCGAGCGTGGATCTTGTCGTCGACCAGGTGGTTCAGCTTGAGGATGTAGATGTAGCCGACCGCGATCGGGTCCGGCAGCGGCTCGCCGGAGCGACCGTCGAAGAGCCGGGCCTTACCGCTCGCGCCGATCAGCTGCTTGCCGTCCCGGTTGGGCAGGGTCGACGAGAGCAGACCGGAGATCTCCTCCTCCTTGGCGCCGTCGAAGACCGGCGTCGCCACGTTGGTGTCCGGCTCGGACTCGTGGGCGTCGATCGAGCGCAGCGCCCGCTTCCAGTCCGCGTCTTCCCCGTCGATCTTCCAACCGGTCTTGGCGACCCACCCGAGGTGGGTCTCCAGCACCTGGCCGATGTTCATCCGGCTCGGCACACCGAGCGGGTTGAGCACGATGTCGACCGGGGTGCCGTCCTCGAGGAACGGCATGTCCTCGACCGGCAGGATCTTGGAGATGACACCCTTGTTGCCGTGTCGGCCGGCGAGCTTGTCGCCGTCCTGGATCTTCCGCTTCTGCGCCACGTAGACCCGGACCAGCTCGTTGACACCCGGCGGCAGTTCGTCGCCGTCCTCCCGGGAGAAGGTCCGTACGCCGATGACCGTGCCGGTCTCGCCGTGCGGCACCTTCAGGGAGGTGTCCCGGACCTCACGCGCCTTCTCACCGAAGATCGCGCGGAGCAGCCGCTCCTCCGGGGTCAGCTCGGTCTCACCCTTGGGGGTGACCTTGCCGACCAGGATGTCGCCGGTCACCACCTCGGCACCGATCCGGATGATGCCGCGCTCGTCGAGGTCGGCGAGCATCTCCTCGCTGACGTTCGGGATGTCGCGGGTGATCTCCTCCGGACCCAGCTTGGTGTCCCGGGCGTCGACCTCGTGCTCCTCGATGTGGATCGAGGTGAGGGCGTCCTGCTGGACGAGGCGCTGCGACAGGATGATCGCGTCCTCGTAGTTGTGACCCTCCCAGGGCATGAAGGCGACGAGCAGGTTCCGCCCGAGCGCCATCTCGCCCTCGTCGGTGCACGGCCCGTCGGCGATGACCTGGCCGGCCTCGACCCGGTCACCCTCGAACACGACCGGCTTCTGGTTGACGCAGGAGCCGGCGTTCGAGCGACGGAACTTGTGCAGCAGGTACGTCCGCCGGTGGCCGTCGTCCTGGTGCACCGTCACGTAGTCGGCGCACAGGTCCTCGACCACACCGCCGACCTCGGCGACGACCACGTCACCGGCGTCGACCGCGGCCCGGTACTCCATGCCGGTGCCGACCAGCGGCGACTCGGCCTTGATCAGCGGCACCGCCTGGCGCTGCATGTTCGCGCCCATCAGGGCCCGGTTGGCGTCGTCGTGCTCGAGGAACGGGATCATCGCGGTCGCGACCGAGACCATCTGCCGCGGCGAGACGTCCATGTAGTCGACCGCGGTCGGGGCGACGAAGTCGACCTCGCCACCCTTACGGCGGACCAGGACCCGGTCCTCGGCGAACTCGCCGTCGCTCTTCAGCGGGGCGTTCGCCTGGGCCAGGACGAACCGGTCCTCCTCGTCCGCGGTCAGGTAGTCGATCTGGTCGGTGACCCGGCCGTCGACGACCTTCCGGTACGGCGTCTCGATGAAGCCGAACGGGTTGACCCGCCCGAAGGTCGAGAGCGCGCCGATCAGACCGATGTTCGGGCCTTCCGGCGTCTCGATCGGGCACATCCGGCCGTAGTGCGACGGGTGCACGTCCCGGACCTCGAAGCCGGCCCGCTCCCGGGACAGACCACCCGGGCCGAGCGCGCTCAGCCGGCGCCGGTGGGTCAGGCCCGCCAGCGGGTTGGTCTGGTCCATGAACTGGGACAGCTGCGACGTACCGAAGAACTCCTTGATCGCCGCCACCACCGGGCGGATGTTGATCAGGGTCTGCGGCGTGATCGCCTCGACGTCCTGGGTGGTCATCCGCTCGCGGACGACCCGCTCCATCCGGGAAAGACCGACCCGGACCTGGTTCTGGATGAGCTCGCCCACGGTACGCAGCCGGCGGTTGCCGAAGTGGTCGATGTCGTCGGCCTCGTAGCCCTCCTCACCGGCGTGCAGCCGGCAGAGGTACTCCACGGTGGCGACGATGTCGTCCTCGGTCAGCGTGCCCGTGGTGATCGGCACCTCGAGCTGGAGCTTCTTGTTGAACTTGTACCGGCCGACCTTGGCGACGTCATACCGCTTCGGGTTGAAGAAGAGGTTGTCGAGCAGGGTCTGGGCGTTCTCCCGCGTCGGCGGCTCACCCGGCCGCAGCTTGCGGTAGATGTCGAGCAGCGCCTCGTCCACCCCGGCGATGTGGTCCTTCTCCAGGGTGGTCATCATCAGCTCGGACCAGCCGAACCGCTCGCGGATCTGCTCGTTGGTCCAACCGATCGCCTTGAGCAGGACGGTGACGGCCTGCCGGCGCTTACGGTCGATGCGGACACCGACGGTGTCGCGCTTGTCGATATCAAACTCCAGCCAGGCACCCCGGCTCGGGATGACCTTGACGCTGGACAGGTCGCGGTCGGAGGTCTTGTCCGGCTGCTTGTCGAAGTAGACGCCCGGGGACCGGACGAGCTGGCTGACCACGACGCGCTCGGTGCCGTTGATGATGAAGGTGCCCTTCGGCGTCATCATCGGGAAGTCACCCATGAACACCGTCTGGCTCTTGATCTCGCCGGTGGTGTTGTTGGTGAACTCCGCGGTCACGAACAGCGGGGCGCAGTAGGTCAGGTCCTTCTCCTTGCACTCCTCGATCGAGGCCTTGACCTCGTCGAAGCGCGGCGCGGAGAACGACAGCGACATAGTGCCGGAAAAGTCCTCAATGGGACTGATCTCGTCGAGGATCTCAGCGAGACCCGATCGGGCGTGCGGGTCGTCGGCCGACCGGCCCTGCCAAGCCTCGTTGCCGACCAGCCAGTCGAAGGACTCGTTCTGGATGGCAAGGAGGTTGGGGACCTCGAGGTGTTCGGTGATCCTGCCGAAGGAGATTCGGCGGGGCGCGAAAGCGCTCGACGTACGACTGGTCTTCGCAGGGCGGGAAGCTGCCAAGATGCGTCCTTCCGAGGACCGGTGCTGCAGAACGGCTGTTTCGCGTGCACTCCAATGGCCCCACTAGAAACGCCCAAAATCGGACATTCCGAGCAGGGGTCAAGTCGGAAGGCAGCGCAAACTAGCAGTGTAGCCGAGCGGCTAACCGCTGTCCAGCCCACCACGGCAGGGCGTCGGAAAACGTGTCGCCGGCCCCTCGGCCGGCCGCGCTCAACGCGCGTCACCCGTCCCGTACGCATCCCGCTAGGCCACTCGACCGGCGGCTGATGGTGCTGCCGCCGTCTTACCCAGGTGTCGGCCGTCGCAAGCGCGGAAGGTCTTGCTGATGTCAGCGTGCCTGCCGGTTCGTGCCGCGTCAAGGGCTGATGCCCGGGTCGGGTCACGTCTTTGTCGTCGGCGCCGGAGGACGTCAGCCGGCCGGTGGACCTCGGGGCCACCCCTCCGGCGACTCAAAGCCCTGATCACCGATGGTCGCAGGCTGTCAGCAGACGGAGACGGGGGGGGGGGCCCCGCCGGCGCCCCCCCCCCCCCCCCCCCCCCCGCGCCGCACACCACCCCCCGCCCCACC